>JAJZZU010000225.1 GCA_021797365.1 Pseudomonadota bacterium
TGCCGAACAGTCGTGGGTCGGCACATAGAACAGGGGGTCGTAGCCAAAGCCGCCGGTGCCGCGTTCGGCGGTCAGGATGCGGCCTTCCCACAGGCCGTCGGCGATGAGCGGGCGGGGGTCGTGGGCATGGCGCACGTAGACCAGTACGCAATAAAAGCGTGCGCTGCGCCCGCTCTCCGGTACGCCGGCCAGTGCCGCCAGCAGCGCCGCGCGGTTTTGCCGGTCGTCGGCATCGGCATGGGCGAACCGGGCCGAATGCAGGCCGGGACCTCCGCCGAGGGCGTCCACCTCCAGCCCGGAATCATCGGCGAGCGCCGGAAGCCCGCTCGCGGCCGCCGCATGGCGGGCCTTGATGAGGGCGTTTTCCACGAAGGTGAGGCCATCCTCGACGGGCGGCGCCACGCCGAAGGCGTCCTGCGCGATCAGGGTGATACCGTGTTCCGCCAAGGCCCCCGAGAGCTCGCGGATCTTGCCGGCATTGTGGGTGGCGCAGCAGATCTTCACGGCTCACCGGCCAAGGCCTGGCGCTGGGCCTCGAGCAATTCCTGGATGCCCTTTCGGGCAAGCTCGGTCATGGCCAGCATCTCCTCGAAACGGAAGCTGCCGCGCTCGGCGGTCCCCTGGAGCTCGATGAAGCCGCCGCTATCGTCCATGACCACGTTCATGTCGGTCGCGGCGTTCGAATCCTCGGCGTAATCGAGGTCGACGACCGGCGTACCGTTATGTATCCCGACCGATACCGAGGCCACCTGACGGCGCAACGGGTCTTCTTTCAGGAGTTTATGGGACTTAAGGAAGCGGATGGCGTCGGCGAGCGCGACGTAACCGCCGGTGATCGAGGCCGTGCGCGTACCCCCGTCGGCCTGCAAGACGTCGCAGTCGATCATGATCGTGCGTTCGCCCAGGGCCTTCAGGTCGAGCGCGGCACGCAGCGAGCGCCCGATGAGGCGCTGGATCTCCACGGTGCGTCCGTCCTGCTTGCCGCGCGCCGCCTCGCGCTGGGTGCGTTGGCCGGTGGCGCGCGGCAGCATGCCGTATTCGGCCGTAAGCCAGCCTTGCCCGCGGCCTTTCAGAAACGGCGGCACCTTCTCGTCTATGCTCGCTGTGCACAAGACGCGCGTGTTACCGAACTCGATGAGCACCGATCCTTCCGCGTAGCGCGTGAATTGACGGGTGATCTTGATGGGGCGTAGCGCATCGGCGGCGCGTCCGCTTGGTCTCATGAGGATGTCCTTAACGTGGGGGTGTCGGCCGCCAGTTTAACAAAAAGGACGCATCGACATCAGCGGGCCGCCGTCGTTTGATGCGGTTGGCTAGTCCTTCGGGGAGGTCTTCTTGGCCGCGCCGCGCATCTCCTCCAGTTTGCGACCGACGATGAGACGGCGTCCCTGTTCCCAGAAGGCGCGCGCCGTGAGTTGCCGCGCCTGGGGGGTAAGTCCCGCGGGGCGTCCTGTGCGGTCCTGCCAGCGGAGCGCCACGGCGCTGATGTTATCGGCGGCCTTCTGGCGACGGTTCTCGGCGGCCAGCAGGAGGTCGGCGAGGCCGTTTTCGAGCACCGGATGGCCAAGCGCGCGGGCCATCTCGCGGTCCGACATCGCCTCCCATACGCCGTCGCTGCATAGCAGGAGCATGTCGCCGGGATGGAGCGCGGTCTCGGCGCCCAGGTGGATGGTCGGCTCCTCGCAGCCCCCCAGGCAGGCGAGCAGGCGGCTCTTCTCAGGATGCGCGCGCGACTCCTCTTCGTCTAGGATGCCGCGTTCACGAAAGGTCTCGATCATGGTGTCGTCATGGGTGCGGTTGATCGTGGCATCATTGCGGAGGTGGTAGAGGCGGCTATCGCCGACGTGCGCCCAGTAGGCGCAGCCGTCTTGCACGAGGGCCAGGACTGCGGTCGTGCGCGGTTCTATGGGCGGGTCGAGGCGCCGGCCAAGCCCCTTCAGGGTCTGATGGGCCTGGAACAGGACGAAGGCCAGGAAGTTGGATGGGTCTTGGACGCGTGCCGAGCGCACCGCGCGGAAGGCGCGCACCGCGACCTCACACAAGGTCGCCGAGGCCAGCGCGCCGCCCTTGTGTCCCCCGAGGCCATCTCCCAGGACCATGAGTACGGCGGCATCGCGCTCGGCGATCGCCACGCGGTCCTCATTATAGGCGCGGCCACCCTGTCGCGAGCCTTGCGTACAGACATATCTCATACCCGCCCTCTCCCCATACCCCGGGCCGGCGCGTGCCGTTACGACCGTTTCAGTCGCGGCCACGGCCACCTGTCGAACCACCGGCCGATATCACCCCTATTGCCCGATTCCTGGCGCGGCGTCTCGCTCAGAAACGCCAAGAGTTGTCCGACGTTCTGTGGTCGTTGCAGCTGGTCCATCTGCATGCACCAGTCTATGGCCTCCAGGATCTGTGCCGAATATCGGCGGCCATAGCGACCGCGCGCCCCCTTGAAGGTGTCCTTGGTGGCGCGCGCCGTGGCCGGTGGCGGTGCGCGCCCGCTCAGGCACGCCCACATCGAGGCCCCGATCGCATACAGGTCGGTCCAGGGACCGATATGCCCCTTGGTGTGCTGCTCCAGGGGCGCGAATCCGGCGGTCAGGGTGCGCAGGCCGGCGGGCCGTTCCAGGGTCCTTTGCGCGGCCCCGAAGTCCAATAGCAGCGGGTTGCCGCCCGGGCGCAGCAGGATGTTGGCGGGCTTTATATCGAGGTGCAAAAGCCCACGGGTGTGAAGTTCGTCCAGGCCCATGAGCAGCGGCGGGAACATGGTGCGCAGGAACTTCTCGCTCAAGCCCCCCGGGTGACGCTTGATGTACCAGCGCAGGTCGCGGCCGACTTCGTAATGCATGACCATGTAGGCGGTGTTGTGGGCGCGAAAGAAGTTGGTGACCTGGACGATGTTAGGGTGGTGGAGCTTGGCGAGTGCTGCGGCCTCGTCGAAGAACCGTTTGAGGCCCGAGGCGAAAAGCCCCGCGGTCTCCTCGGAGAGCGGCTCGACCCGGCCGTCCGGGGTCCGCCAGGCCTGGGTCACCGGAAGGAACTCCTTGATGACCACCTCGGCCCCGGACGCGAGATCGGACGCGAGATAGACCGAGCTGAAGCCTCCTCCGCCGAGGGTCTTTTCGATTCGGTAGCCCTTCAGGACATAGCCTTGGGCAAGAGGGGTCGGTTGTTTACGCATGTACCCCCACACAATAGCCGAAAACGCACCAAAAAGCTGTGGCGCCCCGAGTCCTTTCGGGGCCCCGTTGCCGCTTGGCGGCGGTGTACCGGCGCCTTCGGGTTTCGGTTAGTATGGCGGCCATGACGGTTTGTGTAAAAAGCATGACCGCGTTCGCGCGCGCCCAGGTCCATGCCGAACAGGGTGAGGTCGTGTGCGAGCTGCGCTCCGTCAACCATCGCTATCTGGAGGTGTCGGTGCGCCTGCCGGATGGCCTGAATACCCTCGAGGGCCTAGTCCGCGAACGCCTTTCGCGGGCACTCGCGCGCGGTAAGGTCGACTGCCAGGTCGCGTGGCGCCGGGGCGTGACCGAGGCCGCGGTCATGGTCGATCGGCGTCTGGCGGCGGAGATCGTGGGCGCTGCCGAGGCGCTGCGTGCCGCCCACGCCACGCTCGCCCCGCTTGCGGTCGCCGATGTGTTGCGCTGGCCCGGGGTGGTGGTAGCGCGCCCAGGGCCGGCCCTGGACGGGCCGGTCAGCGAGGCCTGCGAGCGCGCGCTGACCGCCCTTATCGAGCATCGGCGGCGCGAAGGCGAACGGTTGGCGCAAGGCCTGCGCGAGAGGCTCGACCTCATGGACGCCGAGGTCGGCCGCTTGCGCGGGCTGGTGGCCAAGGGCCTGGAGTCGTTGCGCGAACGGCTGCGCGCGCGCGTGGAGGCGCTGGCCCCGCCGCTCGATGACGCGCGCCTGGAGCAGGAGGTGGTGCTTTTGGCGCAGCGCGGGGATGTCTGGGAGGAGCTGGAGCGTCTTGCCGTGCATATCGGCGAGGCACGCGCGGCGCTCGCCGAGGGCGGACCGGTCGGCCGGAGGCTTGATTTCTTGATGCAGGAACTCAATCGCGAGGCCAACACTGTGGCCTCCAAGTCCTCGTCGGCGCATGTTTCGAGTGTCGTCGTCGGTCTCAAGGTGCTGATAGAGCAAATGCGTGAACAGGTGCAAAACATTGAATAGCGATCCCCGCTTGGTCATCCTGTCGGCCCCGAGCGGCGCCGGCAAGAGCAGTCTTGCCAAGGCCCTGACCGCCGATGCGCGTTTCGCGGTGTCGGTGTCGCATACCACGAGGGCGGCGCGTCCTGGCGAGCAAGATGGCGTGCATTACCATTTCGTGGATCCTGCGGCGTTCGAGCGGTTGGTGGCCGAGGGGGCCTTTCTCGAGCATGCGCAGGTCTTCGGAAACCGCTATGGGACGACGCGCGCGGCCGTCGAATCCCTGTTGCGCGAAGGACGGCATGTGATCCTCGACATCGACTGGCAGGGCGCCCGGCGCATCAAGGCGCTGTGGCCCGAGGCGCTCGCGATCTTCATCCTGCCGCCGTCGCTGCAGGCCCTCGAGGCGCGGTTGCGCGGCCGTGGTCAGGACGATGAGGCGGTGATCGCCCAGCGCATGGCCCAGGCGCAAGCCGAGATCGCCCATGCCGGGGAGTTCGACCACATTATCGTGAACGATGAGTTCGAAGAGGCGCTCGCCGACCTGAAGACGCTGATCGCCGAAGGCCGGCGGCGCCGACCGTTGCATTACGACCCCGGACTGATCGCTCCTACCGGTGCATAAGCGGATTTGCTAGACTTCCTATCTTGGATTATGAGGAGTGTGTTATGGCTCGCATCACCGTTGAGGATTGTCTGGAGCACGTCGAGAACCGCTTTCAGCTGGTGTT
>JAJZZU010000226.1 GCA_021797365.1 Pseudomonadota bacterium
ACTGACCTAGCAGAAAGGCGAACAACAGACCGACAAGGCCGTAGGGCCGCATCAGGAGTCCCATGCCGAGCGTGATGCCATAGGCGATACCAAAGCTTGCCACGATGGCGCGGTAATGCTTGAGGCCAGGTGCCAGAGGCGATCGAAATTCGAATGGCCGGACCCGAAGTCGTCTATGGCGGTCAAGCATCCGCGGCTCCGGAAATACGCAACGGCCTCGGTCAGGCGGCTGGAGCGGGCTATGGCGCCCTCGAGGATCTCTATTACGAGCCTGTGCCCTTCGATCGCGAAATGGCGCAGCAGGCGACCGACGAAGGGACTGTGATCGTTACGCGCATTGATGGACCGGGCATCGACATTCAGGAAAAGCCAGGTCGCTTGCGGTGCGCTACGCAGATAGTTCTGGATATGGAGGAATCGGCTCAGGCGGTCGATGTGGACGACCTCGTGCGTCGAGCGTAGGGCGGCGAATACTGCAAGTGGCGAGAGTGGGCCGCCATTTCGGCGCCGCGCGCGCAACAGGGCCTCGTGGGCCACCGGGCGGCGATGGGCGACACTGACGATGGGCTGAAAGGCGCTGCCCAGTATGAGATCATGGTGGTGGGCGACATAGCACTCGCCATCCCGCGTGATCAGGGCCTCGAGGGCCGCAAGCTCCGATCGCAGAAGGTCGTCTGCGTCATTGGCAAGACCGAGGCCTGGCATTATCCTGTTCCGTCATAGTCGGTGATCCGTGGCCCACCATGGGTGCCTGCCCGACAGGCGCCCATGGTGGGACATACGGTCACTATCCTTCCCGTGCATGACTCTATTATGACGCCACAGATCGCTGCCGCGCGCGTGTTTGGCGTGCTAGTGGTTCCAGGGCTGCAACATGAAGGTCTGGTATTCGACGGCCTCCATGTCGCGATCGAGCCACACCAGACCTACGAGCACCGAGATGAGCAGCGATAGCGAGAAGCCATACCCGTAGAAATACAGGCCAAGGCGGGTACTCAGGATCGAGAGTCCGAGGTTTAGTACCAGAAAGATCGCCGTGAGCCTCACTACGCGCGCACGGCGGTCGAGGTAGAAGAAGATGTTGAGGATGCCCATGAGCGCCACCTGTAGGCTTGCGCCAACCACGTCGATCTTGAAAAGCGGCACATAGAGGAGCGAGATGCCAAGGGCTTTCAGGACCGCGGGTCCGACCACGAACGCCAGAATGGTGGTGAGCGACTGGAGCTTGATGATGTCGAAGATACCGGTCTTGGCACTCGTTACCATGCCGTTGCGCATATTACGGATATACGAGAGGCTCGTGCCCTGGCGCACGCCTTCGTAGAAGCGGTCGTAGTAGTCGACGAAATCGGTCTCGACACGCATGAGAAATACCGCCATGCCGGGAATGATGGCGAGATAGGCGAGAAAGATCGGGAGGTCGTATATGGCCGATGCGCGCAGCGGGCCGATCACGGGCTGGCTGGTGTCGGGCGTGAACCAGAATACGAACTTGTCGGCCCATATCGCGGCGTTATAGAAAAATCCGCAGGCAAGCAGCGAGGGGTACATGCGTCGGGGCCTCAGGAAATCGAAGGCCAAAAAACTCGGCGATGGGTAGTCTCGGTAGACGGCGGCGAGCAGTCCGGCAAACAGCAGGCACTGACCTAGCAGAAAGGCGAACAACAGACCGACAAGGCCGTAGGGCCGCATCAGGAGTCCCATGCCGAGCGTGATGCCATAGGCGATACCAAAGCTTGCCACGATGGCGCGGTAATGCTTGAGGCCCGTGAGCATGACCGCTACCACCCATATGCCGGTGAGCAGGCTAAAGAGCGCGGTCATGAGCAGCCGATAGACAAGCCCCGTCCCGGAAAACAAAAAGAGCGCAGCCAACGCCGCCAACGCAAAGGCGCTGCCCATGGCCACCACCAAAAGGCCGTTCAGGTTGGGCAGGACACGATCGTGCTCGTGATCGAAGATCCGGTCGGCGACATAACGCGTGAAGGCGAGCTGCCAGATGCCACAGAAAATGAGGCTGGTCGCGATCAAGTAGGTGACCGAGGTCTGGAACTCGCTAATGAGGCGCGGGGGAAAGACGTGGTTTGCGCTAAGGAAACCGAGGAATATGACACCCAGGATGGAAATGACCCATGGGCCTGCGCCTATGATGCCCGCGTAAGAGTAGGCGCGCACAATGCCAAGATAGTCGTTGTGGCGCATGAGCTTGCGCAGCGCAAAACCTATGCCGGCCATGGGCAGTCCTCCTCATGGC
Organism: Pseudomonadota bacterium; assembly: GCA_021797365.1. Next base: position 2,255 of record JAJZZU010000226.1, read on the forward strand.
GGCAGCGGTGCCTCGCGGCAAGGGCGGCTTGCAGGCCGCAACGGTGTGTGTCAGGCATCGTGGGCCTCTTGGTAAAGCGTGCGATACTGTTGATACATGCGCACGTCGGTGTAGTGGGTCTCGACGCGGGCGATGGCGGCGGCCTGCGCGGCGCGCCAGCGCGCGGTGTCGGTAAGTAAGGCGGTGGCGGCGTGCGCCAGGGCGAGCGGGTCGGCGATGCCGGTGATGTCTCCGGCCGCTCCCAGGTCGTCGTGTTCGCCGCCGAATATCAGGCGGCGACAGGCGCCGACGTCGGTGCACACCGCCGGCACGCCGGCGGCGAAACCCTCCAGGAGCACGAGCGGTAGGCCTTCGCTGATCGAGCTCAAGATCAGCAGATGGACCTGCGGCAGGATGTCTGTGACCGGTTGGAAGCCCTTGAAGCGGACATGTCCGGAGAGATCGAGGTTATCTATGAGGGCGCGGCATTCGGCCACGTAGGACGGGTCCTCGTCCTCAGGGCCGACGATCCAGCCTTGTGCTTGGGGGATCTCGGCGATCACCGCACGCATCGCGCGTATGAAGGTCTTGATGTCCTTGATCGGCGTGACGCGTCCAAGCAGGCATAAGACGGGTGCGGTGAACGACGAATCGGGGCGTGGCACGCGCAGCGCCGCAAACGGCGCGATCGGCACGCCGTTTGGAATGATGAGGGTCTGGGCCGCGTCGGCGCCGTCGGCGATCTGGCGGGCCTGGGCTGCCGGGTACAGGGCCACGACCCGCCCGGCGGCCTCGTAGCAGGCACGTCCGAGCGACTCGAAAAACGCGATCCAGAGCTCGCGCAGATAGCTGATCTCGCTCGGATCGCGTTCCAGACGGCTGCGCCGGTCCGCGACCCACGCGGCATTGAGCAGATCTATGCGCCGCTCCTTGGTGTAGATGCCATGCTCGCTCAAGATGAGCGGCCGGCCGGTATGCCAATGCAGGAGCGCGCCGAGCAGTCCTGCGTAACCGGTGGACACCGCGTGATAGCAGCGCGCCGGCACGAGCTCGCGGGCGACCGCCGCGAGCCGCCAGATTGGCAGGTGCATATTGCGCACCGTCCAGAAATAATCGACGAAGGACGGGTCCGTGCAGCGCTGCTCATACGTTTCAGCGATGTATGCGAAGCTATCTTCGCCGTACAGGAATTCCGTGAGTGGCACGCGCCCGTGGCCATCGGCATAAAAGGACAGGTCGCGTAGGGCCTCGGGAAAAAACGGCCTGTCCTTTTGGCGCAAGCGGGTGTGCAGGTCGCGCAGGCAGGCGGGGGTCCCCGGTATGCGCCGCGGGGTCTTGGGGGGCGGCGCGTCGCCTCCGGCGAACAGGTAATGGGCCTCGAGGTGGACGAGATTCGTAGGAAGCCTGTATTTCACGGGGCCGTAGTCCTCCGGGCGGCTCCCCAGGAAGACGATCCCGAAACGGTACTCGGGCAGGCCTTGCATCAGCTGATTGACCCACGACGAGACACCCCCGCTCACATACGGGAAGGTGCCCTCGAGCAACAACATGATGTCGACCGAGGTGGCGGTCGGAAACGGGGTAGTCATGGGGTGGCGCTCCAGAACCGGGCCACCGGTCCTATGGTGGGGAGATCGAGCAGCGACGGGTAGCTCTTGGCCATATCTTTAAGTGCGGCATAGTCGCCCACCCGAAAGCGGGTCTCGGCGAGATAGGGCAGGACTTGTCCGGGTGCCGCATTCAGGTCCAAGGCCCGCTCGCAATGGGTGCGCGCGGCCAGATGGTGGCCCTCGAGCATGGCGATGCGGCCCATGAGGACATGCAATGTCGCGTCCTCGGGGCGATGCTGCAGGGCGACTAGCGCGTGGGTCTGGGCACGTTGGATGGCATGCAGGCGCAGGTGGTCCCGCGACAGGTCCTGGTAGAGGAGTTCCCAGTAGAGGAACGCCAGACGTTTCTCCAGGGCGCTGCCGTCAACGTCGGGGCCCAGGGACCGGCGTAACGAGAGGGTCTCGTTGATGGTCTGCGCGAGATCCCCTTCACGCTGGTCGAGCAACCCATAGGCGAGCAGCCGCAGATCCTCCTCGGGGTGGCGTAGGGCGGCGCGTACCAGCGGCGCGGTCTGGCGCGAGAGCCTGGGATCGAGGGCCAGCAGGGCGCGCACGCCGCGCGTGATGCCGGCATCCCGGGCGCGCAATACCGCCCACGCGCCACCGGCCCCCATGTGGGGTTGCCGGCCGCGCATCTCGCTGCCGAACGCCGGCAGCCCCAGGGTCTCGGGTTCGGGCGCCGATATGCGACTGTTCAGACGCGCTATACCCACGGTCAGAAGCAGGGCAATCGGCACGCCGGCGACCGGTACGGTGGCCATAAGGATCGCGCACAGCCACGAGCCGCGCTGTCCGCGATAGGCCTTGGGCAGCAGGCGCGCCATGGGGACGGCGAGCACGAGCGCGAGGATGCCGTTGGCGGCCAGCGCGTAGGCCAGCAAAAGCCGCGCGGGCAGTCCGCGAAACGGGCGCGCGACGCCCGCAAGCGAGGCGTGGGACAGAAGGTAGGATGTGAGCTCAACTGCCATCGTCGACCCCTGCGGCGGTGCGCAATATCGGGAGTGGGTCGCCGCCTGTGATCTC
>JAJZZU010000227.1 GCA_021797365.1 Pseudomonadota bacterium
GGTGGCCGTAAATCCGCGTCATGCGGATCCACAGCCGCGCCATCGCGCGCTCGCTCTGCGGCTCGGCGCTCCCGCTCGGCACAGGCTCGGGCGACTCGCGCCGGGGCTGAGTTATCCATTCGGTTACGTGCTGCATGGTGTCCTCCTGCGTTTTTCAGGGCAAACAGCGCAGTCCAGCCGTTCTCGATCGACTGCTCGACGATCGCCGCCTGGGAGCTGCCGTCCAGACTGAGCCGTACCAGGCGCCCTTGAGCCGCTTTCACAGACGGCGGCTTGAGGGCCCGACCGATGCCCCGGCGGTATTCCACGAACTGCCGCCAGGCCTCGGGATCGAGTCCCTCGACCTGGGGATCGAGAATCGCGAGGAGCGCATCCGCGCGACGAGGACGCGGTGGCCTCGTAGCATCCGCTGGAGGCGGCGATGGGGGTGTGGGCGCAATTCTGGGATCGCTGTGGTCAGGATGGCCCGCGGTGGATGGATGCGTAGCCCCCCGTGGGGGGCCTACCGAGCGGTGCGAGGTAGGGGGGTATATATTCTTCAGGTTGTGTTCTTCAAGTTGTATTCTTATATGGTCGGGCTGTCCGTGCACGGGCGCCCCGTGGTCGGGAAACCCGACCACGGAAAGATCGACCCCGGGGGAGGTGTCGGGAACAGGGGTGAACGCGTTCTCCCACTTCCACTGGTTTTTCCGTCCTGTCACCGGGTCGACGCCAATGGGGCGCTTGCGTCGGCTCAAGTAACCGCTCCCCTCCAATTCGCGCGCAATGCGCAGCCATCGCTCTTTGCCCAGTCCCATTTTGCGGCAGAGGACGGCGATCACGATTTGAAATCCGGCGTCCTGCGTGGATAACCAGGCCGCTACCGCCCGGGTATCCAAACTGAGACGTGGATCTTCCAACAACGCACGTGGGACGATGCCATACCGACTGCCGGGCGGCATAGATACGGAAAGCACCCCGCCACTATGAGTGTCTTGGATAGTCGTCATGCCGCTATCCCCCAGCCGAAATCACATTGCCGGGGATCCACGAACCGCCGGCGCGGACGGCAGATCGTTACACGACAAGACGCCTTGGGTGGCGGCGGCACGCGGGGCGCCAACATCAAGGTGTGTGCGGCAAGATCGTTACCTGATGACGTTTTCCGCTTGCGGCCGGCACGACTGGGCGGGCGTTGCGTCACTGTGACGGTGGGCAGCGGGTCATCGAGGTGTGCCGCCAGGTCCTCGATTGTGGTGTTCGCCTTTGCCCAGTCCCAGTGCCAGTCCTGGATTTGCCGAACGCGTCGCGCGGATCGCCCGACTTCATTCCCAATCTTCTCGGATTCCCCGGCACCGTACCGCGCCGAGGAACTCAGAACGTCCCGATCGCGGCCATTTTGTGGATAAAGCGCCAGAATCGCGTTCCACTGATTGCAGTCCAAGTCACGGGCAGTGCCAGCCCAATTTGTCTGGTTTCCGCGGAATAGTGTTTCGCTACCACCGATGTCCGCAGGCGCTTCGTCTTCCTCTCTGCGTGTATTGGCGAGATCCAAAAGCACATCCAAGCTCGGTCCTTGGGTGTGCGTTTCGCGGAAGTCGCGATTTTTCTGGTAATCCGCGGAATGTCCGTAGCTGAGAATGAAATTTGCTGCGACGTGGACACCGCCGGCCTGGTCGATTCAGGCGCGCGCCTCTGTGGGAGTAAGGCCGGCCCAGGGCGGGCAGGCGCAATCGGCGTCTGACGTGGTCTGGGTGTGCATGATTAGACCCCCTTGCCAGAATTGCGGGGGCGACCTAGGCGACGGGCATTAAAGGCTGGGGTACCGCCAGCCCGGAGAAAGTCTTGAATGTCAGAGATCAGCCAAACCAGTCGACGTTTCCCAACACGCACAGGCGGTGGAATTTGTTTGGCTTTGACTAGGTTAAAAAGCTGGCGCGAGCTGACTTTATAAATTTTTGCCGCCTCGGTGGTCGAGGCCGTTTCAATGTGAGAGCTCATGGTGGGTCCAGATCCTCTGGACCCCGTAATCGCGCAGCGTGGTATACTCAAAAAGCCATTTTGCGCTCTTATCGGGGTGTTTCTTGGCACCGGTCTGGGGGTGTTGACGCATCCCCAGACCACCCTTTCCTAAATCAAGGAGGGAATACAATGTGTGTTATATCCTTCCCATTCACCGGATTATGCCCGGAATTCCGAGTGATTCAAGTCTGATCAGTCTGTAAGTGATTGTTTTGTATAGTATATTATGGTACTCATATCCTATACACGCCCGTAACTGATTATTCTGACAAGGGAAATTTGTGAGCGAATCCCTTAAGATTTATTTTTGACCCACCGCGTTAACGTATTCCCACCTTCTGTGAACTGGCATCCTATAAACCTGCGTCAGTGAGGTCGCCATTGACATATACGCCAATGGCGTATATCATACGGTTATGGAATTCATCGAGACCCCGACATTCACTCGCCTGATCACGGATCTCTTGACCGATGACGAGTATCGGCTCTTACAGAATATCCTTGTGGAGGACCCGGAACGGGGCGCGCTCATCCGCGGCGGTGGTGGTATCCGCAAATTGCGCTACGCCCTAGCCGGTGGCGGCAAAAGTGGCGGCATCCGCGTGATTTATTACTGGGTCACAAAACAAGATCAGATTTACCTTTTGGTCGTCTACCCGAAGTCAATGAAAGACAACTTGACGGATCGAGAGACGGCCGTATTGCGGACTTATGTAAAGGAGTTAACCCATGGACAAGACCCTCTTTGATGACCTTCTGCAAAGCCTCCAAGAGGCGGGTGCAATTGCTAAGGGCGCCGCCGCCCCCTCGCGGCAATGGACGGTGACTGTGCCTGACGTCAAGGCCGTGCGGGAGCGCGTCCATCTCTCACAACAGGATTTTGCGACGCTGATCCAGGTGAGTATTAAGACCTTGCAAAACTGGGAACAGGGTCGACGCCATCCGACCGGCCCCGCCGCGGCCCTTCTCAAGATCGTCGCTTCCAATCCGGAGATGGCGATGAAATCTTTGCATTCGTAATGTGTGTAGGATCACCGTGCCGCACGCCGCATTGTGAGCCTCAGAAAAGCTAACACAAGAGAGGTTAAACGTTATGTCAGTCAAATCTCAGTCGGGGCGGATATTTGATCTGCCTACGCCCGAGGAAGAATCTGCTATCCAGGCGGGGATTGCCCAGGACCCGGATACCTACGAGGTCACAGATGCCGAGTTTCGTAAACTGAAAAGAGTGGCCCCCCGGCCACAGCGACCAAAGAACGCGTAACCATACGCCTGTCTCGCGATGTCGTGACCAGATTTCGCGCCTCCGGTCCGGGATGGCAAACCCGCCTGGACGCGGCCCTTAAAGAATGGCTCGATACGCACCTTCGATCATAAATTTTGGTAACCTGGTGGTAACCTGAAAGTGAAAATGGCTGCTTTTTGTTTCCGCTTCGTTCCGCCTAAGTCATTGATGCATTAGGGGATCGTGGTACAGGAGGCTGTTAAGTAAAGGACTTTTTTGAGACTGTTAATCACCAGGTCGGAGGTTCAAGTCCTTCCCGGGGAGCCAATCAATCAACGACTTACGCAGCGTTCCCCTCACCGAACACCCTCCCGTTTGATTTTTTGGTCCACTGCCGTTTGGTCCATGCCCAAAATTCGGGGGCAAAATGGCGATCACCCAAAAACGCGGTGATCTGCAATGGCGCGCGTGTTCGGCGGCGTGGCCACCCCATCCATACCAGGACCTTTACCACCAAAACCAAGGCCGAGGCCTCGGGCTCGGGCCGCCAAATCGAGGGCGAGATGGACCGTGGCGTTTTCATGTCCCGCGCCGAAGCGTGCGCTCTCTAAGGAGGCAATCCGGGGTGCGAGTCCGTCCGGCGGGTCACGTTAAGCGCGGGGTCAAGCCGCCAAGTCTTTTGCGACCTCTCCCCGCCACCTTCCGCCTGGAAGTCTCTTTCATCATCAGGGGTGGCGACAACCCCCCCCACCATGATCGTTAAGCTTGGCGCTCAACTTGTGGGTAATTGAAAGGTCCACGACCCCGATGCGGCCACCAAGGACCCGCCCGATTCGGGCGGGTTTTTTCTTAGATAAACATATCCGGCTTCAGGACGCGGTCGGGAAACATGAGGTGCAACCCTCGATCGCGTTTCTATTTCATTCGAGTTCCCCACGACAATGCGCCGCGTACTGAATTACCGGATAATCCCGCGTGATTCCTACGAAAGTGCTGCCGACAAACACTGCGGCACTTGAAGCTAGGGACTTGCTGCCTCGTCTTTCATAGCTTCCATAAAATGCATGTCGGTTTTTCTGTCCTGCATAAATTTATAAAGCAAACCCGCCACCAGCCCCCCTAACGGGGTTGCGGTAAGATAAACCCAGATATGCGGATAGTAGCCACCTGCCACAGCAGGACCCAAGGACCGTGCCGGATTGACACTGGCCCCCGTTAGCGGACCCATGAAGGTGACAATCATCACTAAGGTAAAACCTATGGCTAGCGGCGCAGCGTTGCCTGCGCGATCGCTCATGGCCGTATGCAGCGCGGTGGTGGTCAGGAAGAATGTCCCTAATGCCTCTAGCAAGAAGCCCGCCCGGACAGATATCAGATCGGTATTAATGGTCGTGGCGCCTAGGTGCCCAACGGGCCCGTGCAATACTGTAAGTAGCCCGAATCCGCCGGCTATTCCACCAAGGATCTGGGCAATCATATACATACCAGCATCGTAATAACTCGCGCGCACGAGATGCGCCATGGCCGACTTCTGGTCCGCTTGAACCCAGGCATTGAGGCCACGCGCAAACCGCGCGCCCGCAGGCCTCGTGACTGCAGAAAGAAATCTCGTAAACGGC
>JAJZZU010000228.1 GCA_021797365.1 Pseudomonadota bacterium
AGACCGGTAACGACCGCTGCCGCCGCTGGACTCGGTAAGCCATGAAACGACAGCCGCCGGTCCGTGCTGGTCTGAATATTGAAGCGCGCCAGACGCAAGGCGGCAGCCGCCGAATAGATGAAGGCCGCCAGCCAGCCGAGCTTGCCGAGCCCCGAGAGCCCCCATTCATAGACAACCAGCGCCGGGGCAAGCCCGAACGACACCATGTCCGACAGGCTGTCATACTGCGCCCCGAAATCGCTCTCGGTGTGCGTCCAGCGCGCCACCCGCCCATCCAGCCCATCCATGACCATGGCGATGAACACCGCCACGGCCGCGTGCCAGAACTCGCCCTTCATGGCCTGCACGATGGCATAAAAGCCGGCGAAGAGCGCCGCCGTCGTAAAGAGATTCGGCAGGATGTAGATACCCTTGCGCTTGTCTTCCATCATCGCGCCCCTCACTGAACGCGCGGGTCTCGACCCGCGAGACGGGCCAGGACCTGCGATCCGGCCTTTACCTTATCGCCCAAGGCGACCTCGGGATGCGCCCCCGGCGGCAGATAGACATCGACGCGCGAGCCGAAGCGGATGAATCCATAACGCTTCCCCCGGTCCACCACCTCGCCCTCGCCCACATAGCAGAGGATACGCCGCGCGATCAGGCCTGCAACCTGCACGACCACGACATCGTCGCCGCCCGCGGTCGTGATCCACAGCGCGTTGCGCTCATTATGCTCCGAGGCCTTGTCCAAGGATGCATTCAAAAAACGTCCTGGACTATACCAGCGGCGCCGAACCTGTCCGGCGACCGGCAGACGATTGGAGTGGACGTTGAAGACATTCATGAAGATGCTGCATTTGATGGCCGGCCGCTTCAGGTACGGGTCCTCGGCCGGGCCCACCATAATGACGCGCCCGTCAGCCGGACATAAGACCGCGTCCTGACCCTCGGCCAAGACGCGACGCGGGTCCCGAAAAAACTGCAGCACAAAAACCGCAAACAGCCATAAGGGCAGGGCCACCCAAGGCCCCCACCACCATGTAACGAGCGCGGCGGCGGCCACGGCCAGGGCGATATGCCCCCACCCTTCGCGCGCCAAAAGAGGGGGCGATGACGCCCCCTCGCTGACCGTCTGCGACAAAGGGATGCTCAATTTTTCTCTTTGTCGACGATCTTGTTGGCCCCGATCCACGGCATCATGCCGCGCAGGCGCTCGCCGACCGCCTCGATCGGATGTTGGGCGGCCTTGGCACGCAACTCCGGGAAGCGCTTGCCGCCGGTCTCGTTTTCGGCCACCCACTCGCGCGCGAACTGACCTGACTGGATCTCACCCAGGATGCGCTTCATCTCGGCCTTGGTCGCCTCGTTCACGACCCGCGGACCGCGCGTGAGATCGCCGTACTCGGCGGTGTTCGATATCGAGTACCGCATGTTGGCGATGCCGCCCTCATACATGAGGTCCACGATCAGCTTCAGTTCGTGCAGGCACTCGAAATAGGCCATCTCCGGGGCATAGCCGGCCTCGGTCAGGGTCTCGAAACCGGCCTGCACCAACGAAGTCACGCCGCCACACAGCACCGCCTGCTCCCCAAACAGATCGGTCTCGGTCTCTTCCTTGAAGGTGGTGGCGATGACGCCGGCCCGCGCCCCGCCGATGGCCGCGGCATAAGAGAGCGCCAACGCCTGGCCCTGGCCGGAGGCGTCCTGACTCACTGCGATAAGGCAGGGGACACCGCCGTTTTGGGTGAAGGTGGAGCGTACCAGATGGCCCGGACCCTTGGGGGCTATCATGATGACATCCATATCCGCGCGCGGCTTTATGCGCCCGAAATGGATGCTAAAGCCGTGCGCGAAGGCCAGCGCCACGCCTTTTTTCAGGTGCGGCTCCATCTTCTCGTAGATCCCGGCCTGCAGCTCGTCGGGGGCCAGGATCATGACCAGATCCGCGTCCTTGACGGCCTCTTCCACGGGCTTTACGGTAAGCCCCGCACGCGTCGCCTTGGCGGCCGAGGGCGAACCCGCGCGCAAGCCCACCACCACATCGACACCGGAGTCCTTGAGGTTGTTGGCATGCGCATGGCCTTGCGAACCATAACCTATGATCGCCACCTTCTTCTTGCGAATGAGGCCAAGGTCGGCGTCCTTTTCATAATACACTTGCATGCGATGTCCTTGCCCGGCACAACCGGGCCATTATCAGGTTGAAAGATTCAGGGTGCGTCGGGAATGCAGGCGCCGTTACCGCGGGCGATACCGATGACCCCGGAACGCACCACCTCCAGAATCCGCCGCGACTGCAGAATCGAGATAAAGGCGTCCAGCTTGCCGCCGTCACCGGTCAGTTCGATGGTATAGGCACGATCCGTTACATCTATTATACGCCCCCGGAAGATATCCGACAGACGCTTGATCTCATCACGCTCGCTGCCCTCGGCACGCACCTTGATAAGCAGCATCTCACGCTCGATGCGCTCATTATCCGTCAAATCGACGAGCTTCACCACGTCCACGAGCTTGTTCAGCTGCTTACGGATCTGATCCACCACGCCCTCGGACCCGCTCGTGACGAGCGTCATGCGCGACAGGCTCGGATCCTCGGTCGGCGCCACCGTGAGCGAGGCGATATTGTAGCCACGCGCCGAGAACAGTCCGGCAACACGCGACAAGGCGCCCGCCTCATTCTCAAGAAGTATGGAAATGATGTGGCGCATCACGCGAGTTCGCGATCTGTCGCCAGATGCATCTCGTGGTGACCGGCTCCGGCCGCAATCATGGGGTAGACGTTCTCCGTCTGGTCGGTGATGAAATCGAGGAACACTAGCCGGTCACGCTGGCCGAGCGCCTCCTTCAAGGCGGCCTCCACGTCGTGGGGCTTGTCGATGCGCAGGCCTGCGTGTCCGTAGCTCTCGGCAAGCTTCACGAAGTCCGGCAAGGCCTCCAGATAGGAGTGCGAATAGCGGCTCTGATAGAAGAATTCCTGCCACTGACGGACCATGCCCATGTAGCGGTTGTTCAGGTTGACGATCTTTAGCGGCAAATCGTACTGCTTGCAGGTCGACAACTCCTGTATGCACATCTGTATGCTGGCCTCGCCGGTGACGCAGGCGACCGTGGCGTCGGGATGCGCAAACTGCACACCGATCGCCGCCGGCAGTCCGAAGCCCATGGTGCCGAGCCCTCCGGAATTGATCCATCGCCGCGGCTTGTCGAATTTATAGAACTGCGCCGCCCACATCTGGTGCTGGCCCACATCGGAGGTGATGAAGGCGTCGCCCTGCGTGAGCCGGTAGAGGGTCTCCAGCACGAATTGGGGCTTTATGACCTCGGTATTGGCGCGATCGTACTGGAGGCATTGGCGCGCGCGCCACTCCTCGATCTTGCGCCACCAGGCACCAAGCGCCGCCTTGTCCAAACGGCTGCCGGTCGCCTTCAGGGCGACAAGCAGATCGCGCATCGCAAGTCCCGCCTCGCTTATGATGGCGATCTCGACCGGGACGTTTTTCTGAATGGAGGCCGGGTCGACATCGATATGGATGATGCGCGCATTGGGGCAGAACTTGTCCAGATCACCCGTCACCCGATCATCGAAACGCGCCCCGACCGCGAGCAGCACATCGCACTCATGCATGCCCATGTTGGCCTCGTAGGTCCCGTGCATGCCGAGCATGCCCACAAACAACGGATCAGTGGCCGGGAATGCGCCGAGCCCCATAAGGGTGTTCGTGCATGGGGCTCCGAGCCAGCGCACGAGATCGGTCAGTTCGCGGGCGGCATTGCCGATTACCACCCCGCCGCCGGCATAGATCATGGGGCGCTTGGCCTGCATCAACAGATCGGCAGCCTTGCGTATGGCTGCGGGATCACCCTCGCGCACGGGCTTGTACGACCGCAATGTGGGATCCTTTGGGAAGACATAAGAGGTCTTGTGGGCAGTGATGTCCTTGGGGATATCCACGACCACCGGGCCGGGACGGCCGGTCGTGGCCACATGAAAGGCCTTGCGCATGATAAGCGCGAGGTCGCGGACGTCCTTGACCATGAAGTTGTGCTTGACGCAAGGCCGAGTGATGCCGATCGCATCGACCTCCTGGAAGGCATCGTCGCCGATCAGATGTGTCATGACCTGACCCGTGAACACCACGAGCGGGATGGAGTCCATATAAGCGGTAGCGATCCCGGTCAGGGCGTTGGTGGCGCCCGGACCGGAGGTCACGAGCACCACACCGGGCTTGCCGGTCGAGCGCGCATAGCCATCGGCGGCATGCGCCGCACCCTGCTCGTGGCGCACGAGGATATGCTTCACCTCTTCCTGCTTGTAGAGGGCATCGTAGATGTGCAAAACCGCCCCACCCGGATAGCCGAAAAGGTACTCGACGCCTTCATCGTGAAGGCAGCGAACGAAAATCTCCGCTCCCGTAAGCTCCAAAACGATGTCACCCCGCGACTTATGACCTTTTTCGAACTCCTGATTCTCGGATAAGGAACGCCACCGGTCAAGGCCTTGGGGTTACCGTCAGCGATTCTCGATGTGAAGAGATAGAGCCCCGGACCACCCGGTGGCGGCCCAACCGACATTCGGCCATTGGTGTCGGAAATGCAGCCTATCCAGTGGATTCGTAAGGGGTTTCGACAACTCGGCGGGCCACCTCATCGGGGAACGCGGACTGTGGTAGCAAACCCCATGAACACCATACTTGAAAATTGCGGCTTGATGGCAGCAAATCCCGGGAGATCGCGGCGTTCGGGCGCGGCAGAAACTCACGTCATGGCGCTGCGACTTGGGGGAAGTCGTGCCTGGGAAT
>JAJZZU010000229.1 GCA_021797365.1 Pseudomonadota bacterium
AAAACGGGACCAGGAGGCGCCGTGGGGCGCCATCGGTGCGCGCTGGTGGCAGAAGAAGGGTGGCCAGATACCGGATGAGGTCCTGCGGTTTCAAGGTCGGGTGATCATTGATGTGATCGCCCATGCCGGCCTGCCGTTCAGCAGTCGAGACCTTCGCGGTATAGAAGAAGCGGCTGGCCCTGCCTTCGCTCGCAAAAATGTCTCGTTTCGTGGCGCACTCGGACATCGCGCCAAAGGAATGACTGGTGTGGCGATTGCGCGGGGTTCCCTGGCGCATAGCCCCGCTTTTGCGGATCCCGGCCTGGGCGTCCAGGAGGGCGGCGGCCTCGGGGTCGAGGATGACGTTGGCTGGATAGCGTCCCGCGACAGGCGGGGCGGATTCTGGGCGATCGGTCACCGGGATACGGCACCCGCCGATATTGAGCGCCCCGCAACCCCATTGCAGCACATTGTCCGCATAAGACACCTCTCCAGGCTTCCGAAACAGCAGGATAGGCTCGAAGGCCGGTTTGAGGACGGTGCGGTAGTCGTCCCACTGGCGGGCCTCCGGCGATTCCGGCACAGGGCGCACGGAAAGGGTGCGCGGGTGAAGGATTCCCTTTTTGCGGTCGATGTCGCGCGCCACATCACGGGACTTTGGGAACCCGCTGCCATAAAGGTACATCAGAGTATCGATCAGAACGAACCCGGCGTCCTCGAGGGCGACCGCGAGCCTATGGAAGGTGCGCGAGCCGCCGAAGGCCAGGAGATAGGCGCCCGGTTTCATCACCCGCACATCACAAGGCCATCTCCTGTTGGGCCGCAATCCACGCCTCGCGCGCGACGCGTTCTTGGGCGAGCACGAGGTATTCGGCGTTAGGTTCGATGAGAACCGCATGCCGCCCCAGGCGTTGAGCAACCAAGGCGGTGGTCCCGGCGCCCCCGAAGGGGTCCAAGACCGTCGCCGGCACCGGGGGTTGCGACGGACACGCGCACCCCGGGCACCAGCCGGTTGTGACATGGGTGTGATGGACTCCGGTTGCCAATGCCCCCGTGCGCCCCTGGGCAGACAAACCGGATTGCGATCGTACCTCAGTCATGGCACGCCTCCCACCCTTGGTGTCGACCTTGCGGCCTTTCGCGGTCTCCCGCCGCCAGGGAGTGCCACACCGGGGACAGACGCCTTTCTCTGAGGATCCTGCGGCGATCATGGGCGCAATGAGGTCCGGCGGAAATACGGCGAAGTGCGCCCCCTTGAAGGGTTTGGTGGTGATGGTCCAGACGTCGCGGATATTGCGAGCATCGGGGCAATCCGGCGCGCTATTGAGGCGGTGGAGCCCTGCGTGAGGGGCGGCATCTGGCATATAAGAGGGGGATAACGTGTCGCACCGGCGTATCTTGACGACCCCCCGGTTTGCGGCGGGCTCCTGGATCGCCAGATGGTCGTAGAAATACCGGGGCCCCGGGGTGAGCAGAAAGACCGCTTCGTGGGCCCGGGTTGGGCGATCCGTGACCGATTCCGGCATGGGATTACCATGCCAGGTCTTCGCGAAACTCACGCCCTTGGCCCACACGATATCCGAACGCAAGGTCCAGCCGTCCGCCTGCAGGGCAAAGGCGGCGCGCCAGGGGATCCCGATCAAGTCTTTGGGTTTGAGACTGTCATGGGCGCGGGAGGTCCGGTTGCCGGAGGCGTAACTGTCGCCCAGATTGAGCCAGAAGGTGCCATCCGGACGCAGGACACGCCGTATGGCGCGGGCCACCTGCACCAGATGCCCGATATAGAGTTCGGGCGTGGGCTCCTGACCCAGGCAGCCCCGCCAAGCGCCGCATAGGCGGCAGAATTGCCCATGGCTATGCTTCTGGTGGTTGCCGTTGAAGCGGCGACTGGCATCGCCCCCGTAATGCCGGTCCGTGGTCCGGGTCTTGCCGTGCCGGGTCTCTTCCCGCTGCATGTGGGACTCGCTCCAGATCTCCCAGACATGCGCGCAGCGCGTGGTGGCCTCCGGATCGGCGGTTTCCGGATAGGACTGCGGAGGGAGACCGGGGAGCGGGGCGTAGCGGACGGGCGGCCAGATCGTCGGGGCGATCTCGTAGTCGCGCAACCCATAGTAAGGCGGGCTCGTGACGCAGCAATGGACGCTGTGAGGCTCCAGGAGGGCGCACTGGGTCAAGACGTCGCCGTGCCGCCAGGTCACGGTCATGCGGCGTCCTCGTCTCGGAGAATGGCGGCGGTCAGGGCCTTATGGATGCGCGCGCCGATCCAGCGTACGACGGGGACCGCAAAACCATTTCCGATCGCCTTGTAACGCGGGCCGTCAGCCAGGAGTTTGCGGTCAAGGAGGGCAGGATCGACCCCGCCGCGCCGCCAGTAATCCTGCATCTCGGGGTCGTGTTTCGTTTTACGGTCGCGTTTCGTTTTGCCGCACTGCGGGTCGGGCACCAAAGTGTAATCCAAGGGGAGTCCTTGTAATTTTTCACACTCCCGCGGCGTGAGACGTCGCACCGCGCCATACGACAAGACATGCATGGAGGACTCAGCGACCGGATCGCTGTTGTTGTAAGGGTTGGAACGTAAGGTGTGCGCCACGTCGTGTAGCGTGACATGGCAAGGCACCAAGGGCGTGCCGCGCCCAGTGCCATCCTCGCTGGCATCGAACCCCTCGCCGCGCAAGGTGTGGGCGACCTCACCATAGGCCACTGCGTTTTCCTGTCCATGATTGCGCCCCAAAGCAAACGCCACATGCTCGCTCACACACGGGTCCTGACTGCCATGAACGACGAGCAGGGGCGCATCGGCCTTGGCATCCCCGTTGTGCGAGCGCGTGGTGACAGGGGAAGCTACGGGACCGCACACCACGAAGGTCTCGGACTCGAAATCCAGGCGGCCCGTCCCTCCGTGGGCGTTACACGCCGTGGCGCAATCAATGGGCCCGCTCGTGCGATTGCCGCCGTAGGCTATGACAGGATCTTGCCCGCGGGATTCTCTGGCGCGCGCGACCCCTCGGCCGCTCGCCGTCAAGGACGGGGCCATCTCGGGGGCGTAGACTGTCAGTCCGCCACCGCCTTGAGTGCGCGCGCTAAGGGTGCCGGTAACGTCTTGCCCCGTTTCGCGGCCCGGCGCAGTATCCCGGCGCACGCCTTCGGACTCAAAAAGTATCGCTGTGGGATCGGCCCCGTCTCGAGCACTTGCGACAGCGAACACACGACGGCGTCGTTGGGCCACTCCGAAATATTGGGCATCGAGGACCCGCCACGCGATTGTCCTTTGGGGTCCAAACACACAACCCGCGTTCGTCCATTTGCGCCCTGCAGGCTCGAGCGCGCCGTCTTCTCCGGCAAGCCCTCCCAAAAAGTGCCCGAAGGCGTTGTCGTGGCTGGTGAGGACGCCGGGGACGTTCTCCCACAAGACGACGATCGGGGATTTGCCGTCGGCGATTCGGACGGCATCAAGGGCATCAATAAGTCGGACGTAGGCAAGGGTCAGGGCTCCTCTAGGATCGGATAGGCCGCGGCGGGCGCCCGCATGAGAATACGCTTGGCAGGGCGAACCGCCCACCAGGATGTCCGGCGCAGGCACCTCGCGCGCCCGGACGCGCTCGGCAAGCCGAGTCATATCGCCCAGGTTCGGCACGTCGGGGTAGTGGTGTTCCAGGATTGTGCAGGCCGCCGGGTCGATTTCCGATACCCACAAGGCCCGCCAGCCGAAATCCTTCCAGGCGACCGAGGCGCCTTCGATGCCCGCAAAGACACTCGCAAAAGTGAGAGGGGGCCTATGAACATCACGCATCAGAGATCCTGTAGCCTCGGTTATATGTGTGAGGTATTGAGGGGAGAATAACATACATTCGGGAAGGGGGTAAGCCTGGCCGAATGTGTGGCGAAATCCGGTTAGAGAATCCTGGAAGCCAAAGGCGTATGTGATGCGGGTCAAGGGGGGAACGAGAGGAGAGATGGGCGGAAAGGTCTTCCGGTCTCTCGGCCATTTTCGTATACTAGGGGCATGGACCCCCTCCATTCCCTCACCGAATCCCCGTCCCGACCCCGGACGGTGCGCGCGCTCCGTCGTCATCATCGCGGGCGTCTGCGCGCCAAAAGGCGTTTCCACTGGGGACAGGATTTGTGGACCGAACCCTGCCGAAACCCGGGACGCGTCATCGATACGCCGACGCCCTGTTCGTGCTGGATGTGCGGCAATCCCCGCCGGTATTTCGGGGAGCGAACCGTGCAAGAGCGGCGCGCAAACCAGGAAGACGGATCACTGTAACCGATCAGCCCGTCCACCACCGTGCCAACCCCACACCATCGATTGTGAGATACAGGATCTGTGCCCACAGAAGCGGCCGTGAATCGGTCTCGCGGGCATACCAAATCCACAGCACCTGCGAGGCCGTCCAGAAGAGCCAGACAGCCCCGACCACATCGGGTTTGGGTGCCAGGGCCAAAACGACGGTCCCGATAACGCTCAAGACGCCCGCCGTCCAGCCGATCGCCTCGTGGCGGCGTATCGTCCTCATGTCCTGGGGATTCCGGATCTCACCGTGACCGGGAAACCGGCATGCCGGAGGCGGCGTTCCGCAATAGCCTGATAATCGGGTTGCTGCTCGATACCCTGGACATCCTCCCATCCCGCCTGGAGGGCCCCAATCATCTCTGACCCGGCCCCCGAAAACGGGACCAGGAGGCGCCGTGGGGCGCCATCGGTGCGCGCTGGTGGCAGAAGAAGGGTGGCCAGATACCGGATGAGGTCCTGCGGTTTCAAGGTCGGGTGATCATTGATGTGATCGCCCATGCC
>JAJZZU010000230.1 GCA_021797365.1 Pseudomonadota bacterium
CAAGGCTGTCACGCGCCCGCGGATACGAGGGGTGACCACCGCCTCGGTATCCGGGGGCAGGGTGAAATCGCCGTAGAGGGTACGACGGGCGTGGAGTGTGTGCGTCCGTGCGGAAATGATTTTGAGGCCAAGCGCGCTTATGTTGGCCGGTGACAGATGCACGATCGGCGAACGCCGGGCAAGGGCCGGAACGGCGGTGAGGACGAGCGCCAGGGCGCCCGCCGCGACGACGCGGAAGTTGATCATGATTGCTCCTTGGGGCCGCCCAGGGCGATGCGCAGCGCCGTACGCGCGCCGGCCACGGCGCCGTGGGTCTTCAACCACGCCGCCGTCAGGGTGAGTTGGTCGGTAAATACCGCGAGCGCGCTTGCCGTGTGTACTTGACCCAGCCGCAGGCCTTGCAGTGCGAGCGCCACGGCTTGGCGGGCGTGGCCGAGCAATCGCGCCAGGCGTTGCTCACGGGCACGCAGCCGTTGCAGTCGAAAGAGGTCACGGGTGATGGTGTGGCGGATGCGCCAGCGCAGCGCGCGGATATGCGCGCGCGCCTGAAGGGCCTGGGCCCGCGCTGCCGACCGGTTACCCTGGTTGCGATTCCAGAACGGCAACGGAAGCGAAGCACTCAATTCGATCGAGCGATCAATGGGCTGCGCGGGCACCCCGCGCAGGACCTGACGGTCGAGTTCGATACCGGCGCCTACGGTCATCCAGCCGAGCCGCCGGGCGTGTTGGTAGCGGCGCACGGACTCTCGATAGCGGCGATCGATCTCGGCCAGTCGCAGGTCGGGGCGGCGAGCGAGCGCCGTGGCCCAGGCGCTGGCGGGCATCGGTGGACGCCACCGCGCGGGCGCTGGGGCCGGCCAGGGCCTTTGTGGGCGATAGCCGATGACAGCCACGAGCGTGGCCTTGGCCTCGCGGCGCCGGGTGCGCCAAGCTTGGCGCAATAGCTGCGCCTGGGCGCCGAGGAGTTCCACGCCGCTTGCCCCCACCGCCGATATCTGGGCGGCGCGCACGCGCGCTGTGACAAGACGCATCAACACGCGTTCGCTGCCGATCAGGTGATCAACCTTGGTCACGGCGTAGGCGGCGGCGCGCCACCGTGTGTAGACACGCGCCACGAGGCCGCGGATTCGCCACGCCTCGACCTGAAAACGGGCGTTCGCCTGGCGTACGCCTGCCCGGCCGACGGCGGCGTGATAGGCGATGCGCGAGGTCAAGGGGACGGCCTGCGTCAGCATGGCCCGAGCGCTGAATTCGCCGGGGCTACCGGTCGCGTTGCCGGTGCCGTCCGAGACGCTAAGCCGCGGGTTTGGCCAAAGGCGATCCTGTCGGGCCAGGCCGCGGGCGACGCCGATGCCGTGACGGGCGGCCATTAGGGACGGGTTGTGACGCATGGCCAGGGCCTCGGCGGCGGCGAGGCTCAGGGTATGTGCCGAGATCGGGACGAGCCCGGTCACGCCAATCAGGGCGAGCGCAAGCGCGCGCGCCGACAGAATAGGAATGCGCATAAGACCTTACTCATGGGACTCAGGATGCGCCGCGAGGCGGCGCCACGAATCTACGAGACGAAGGCCAAGACAGGTGGGGCGTTGGGCTGCGCGGGACTGTAGCGGTGGCGTTGGGACAACGGCACCGCATCGGTGGACGGCGAGAAAAAGCCGACGAGGACAATCATCATCGTGAGGAATGCCACGATGACTACGGGTACGACGGCCGCCACGCTCGCGAGTTTGGTGGGCGCTTGCAGTCCGATCGCGCTATGCACGACCGTACAGGCCTGGCCTTCGTGTGTCGGGTGATGACCCTGGGGACCGGCGCACGCCCATACCGCCCCGAGCCAGGAAATCAGGACCAGGGGGGCCACTAGGTACTTGAGATATCGCAGGGCACGGCGTTGCATCGGTCCAGTATGGCAACAAGACGCCGGATTGGTCAAGAAGAAGGTGGAGCAGCCATTCTCAATGTGACAACAGCCGAGAGTATCCGGTAGCACGGCATATAGGCCGGTAAGCACCCAACGCTCAGCATAGGCGCCCTCAAATACCCTCGCCATCCTTTAGTAGAGTCGAAGGCCGGCGCGGTAGCCTAGACCCCGTTTCCAACCTCCCGCTCATCAAACCGGACGTGCGGATTCCCCGCATCCGGCTTATCCGACTGGATTCATATCACCGCTATCGGCGCTCGGCGTCGTCGACTGCCCCCAGCTCATGCACTCCCCATTCCTCAAAGTTTTTGCACCCTTAGGGTATTATTGGGCTCCTGGTCAGGCTCTTCGTATACAGCGTTGTGACCATGGGTCGTCGTGGCACGCACCGTGCGTCATGTGGTGGGGGGCGGCGAGGTGTGATCGGGTACGATATGGATGTGCATGCGTATTCCATAGCACACAACGCGGTGCATTGCACGTGTGCACGTACCGACGGACCGGCAAGCACCAAGCGTTTGATTTCCTGGGCGGTAGGGGGACTTTGGGGGAAATTGTAGGGGGCGGTCTAGAGTCTTGGATCGGCAATAATCGCAGGGGCTTGGGGGACGAAGAGGGGCATCACCCCGGCATCCCGGCCAGATTCCCTGAAGGGCTCTCCAGATTCTTTCGGATAGCCTCGAGCGCCTGACCTGCCTTCTCCAGCCCACGTTCCTCGCGGGCGGTCATGGCGTCCGGATCCAGCAGAAAGGGCAGGGCAGTTTCCCGTCTGCGTCCGCTGCGCGTGGCGATCGCCCGCGACAACGCTTCGGGCTCGTACAATAGCACCACCATCTTTTTGCCACGAGTCACGCCCGTATAGAGGATCTGCTGATCAAGCATGATCGTGTGGCTGCGCAGCACGGGCATGACGATCACGGGGAACTCGCTGCCCTGCGATTTGTGCACGGTGATCGCATACCCCAGCATGAGGCCGGCCATGTCCTCAGCGCTGGCGTACCGGGCCGTGCGCCCGTCGGGGAAACTCACGGTCACGTCCTTGGACGTGACATCCGTGATCGTGCCGATATCCCCATTGAAGACACCGAGATCGGAGTTGTTTACCGTCTGGCACACCTTGTCGCCCACCTTCCAGATTTTCTCACCCAGCTGCAGGGCGCGTCCGCCCGGATTCAGGGCCGCCTGCAGGGCGGCATTCAGGGCCTGCGTGCCGCAGGGACCTTTGTGCAAGGGTGTCAATATTTGCACGTCGCGGAGGGGGTCAAAGCCCATCAGCGGGAGCCTGCGGGTCACGGCCTCGACGATGGCCGCAGTAGCCGCTATCGCCCCGTCGGGGGCCGAGCGATCCTTCTTGCCCAGGTCGATCGGAAAGAAGTCGCGTCGGAATTCCGTATTGTCCAGGGACTGGCCCTTGTTGATGCGCGCCGCCTGGACGGCGATCTGTGAACCCTTGGCCTGGCGGTGGACTTCCGTGAGGCGTGCGACAGGTACGATGCTGCTCCTGATGAGATCGGCAAAGACGTTTCCCGGGGCCACCGAAGGGAGCTGGTCGGGATCGCCCACGAGGATCAGGCGGCAGCGGTCGGGTAGCGCCGCGAAGAGCTTGGCCGCGATCACGGCATCATTCATGGAGGATTCATCCACCACGACCAGATCGGCGGACAGGCGGTTGGTGGGGCCGTGTTCGAACTGGAATCCGCCATCGAAGCCGCCGCCCGTGACGCCGAGCGTGCGATGGATGGTCTGCGCCTCGGCCCCTGTCGCTTCCTGCATACGTTTGGCCGCCCGCGCGCTCGGTGCGCATAGCTTGATGCGGGCGCCGCGGAACAGGTCCAGGATCGCGAACAAGGTCGTGGTCTTGCCGACGCCTGGACCGCCCGTCAGGATCATGACCTTGTTGTCGACCGCCATCTGCACCGCCCGGCGTTGATCGGCATTCAAGGACATCTTCGTGGCCTGCTCGAAGGCCGTCATGGCGTGCTGCGGCAGAATCTTTGGCTTGAATGAGGGTTCCGCCTTTTGCAGACGGAACACGTCGCGTGCGATGCCCTGTTCCGCGCCATGGAGTTCCTTCGTGCTATAGAGCGTCTGGCCCCCGCGCTGGAGCGATACGAGCTTGCCGGGCCGCTTGGTGCGCGCACTGATCGCCTCCGCCGGCTGCTGCGTCAACGCGGACGCGGCGGTCACCAGGGCGTCTTCCGTGATCAGGGTATGCCCGTGGCGGTCCATCGTCTCCGCGCACGCGGCCTGGATCGCCGCATCGATGCGCATGGGGGCGTCAGGTGCCACGCCGCTTGCGAGCGCTGCCTGGTCGGCCAACGTGAAGCCAATACCGCGTACACTCATCAGTGCCGCGTAAGGATTGGTCTTCACCTTGGTTATGGTCTCTCCCTTGTACAGGGCCACCACGGCCGCCGCCCTGCGGGCGCCGAGCCCCATACCCTGCAGGGCGACCAGCGCTTCGCGCATGCCGGTTTGTTCTTTCCAGTCGCGGCAGAACTGCTCGGCCATTTTGGCCGAGACGCGGGGGAGCTTGGCCATCTTGCCGGGATACGCGAAAAGCGCGGCGCCCCCGTTGTCCACGATGGCCTGCGCCAGCGTAGGGCCGATCCCCTTGATGGAGCCGGATGACAAGTACGCAAGCAGACCATCCCGAGAATGAACGTCCGGTGTAACCGAGGAGGCCTCGATTTGCGGGCCGTATTTCGCGTGGCGCACGAGGTGCCCTTTGATGATTATGGAGGCGCCGGGCTTGGGGGCGGCTCCCGGGAACCGCACGGTCTGCGCATCGCCGTTCCCGTCCGCCGGCGCGACAGAGAATACGCTGAATGTGCCATCC
>JAJZZU010000231.1 GCA_021797365.1 Pseudomonadota bacterium
GATTGCGTCCGCTGCGGGGTCGGCTTTCGTGCAGGGGATTCTGCTCTATGATGGCGAAGAAACGCTATCGTTTGGGCAGAATCTTCGAGCGGTCCCCCTGCCGACCTTATGGGCCTGATTTAGCAAACTGCACGTCCCGTACCTGTGTCCAAGGAAGACTTGTAACTACTCCCCGATTGCGCGTACAGCCCCCCGGAAAGGGCCATTTGGATGGCGACGAGGGGATTGACGCCTTGGTGGGCCACGGTCTGCAGGTAGCTCGAGATGCGGCAATAGGCCTGGGCGAACTCTGCCTTGCGCAAGCAGTCAGAGACCTTTAGGCCTGAGCCAAATTCTCGCCGGTGTGCCGGACCCCGGTGAAGAACAACGCGATCTGGCGGCCCTCCTGGGTCGCGACGATCCCCGAGGTAAACACCCCGGTCCGTTCGGTGTGCGCGTCGTCGGCCGGCGCCGCGGCCCGCTGCGCACGGGTCAACTGCAGGATCCTCATGGTGGTGTCGTCGTTATAGAGCACCGGCCCCCACCTGGCGTGGTGATGTGGCGCATCTATTACCTGAACAAATTAGGACGTGAGGTCCCGCAGGCGCCGTGCACGATCTATTTCGAAGACACTAAATGGAAGGCCTTGATGGTGTTTACTACCCAAAACCCGTGGTCCCCAAGGACCCCCGACCTTGCGGGAGGCCATCCATCGTGTCGCGGGTCTCGGGAGATTCCTGGGTCGTAAAGGCGATGGCGAACCCGGCACCCAGACCCTGTGGCTGGGCCTGTAACGCCTGGACGATATCGCCGCCATGTGGCTCGTCATGTTTTATGCGACACAAAGGCCCGTGTCCAGCCGGGATGATTCTGGGTAAAGATCAGGGCAGAGCCGGGGGGCCTCCCTTTGTAGGCTAGGCCGCTATGATGCGAAACTCCGAGGCCTTCACAATAGGGCGCACATGCCGGTTCTCCCGCTCTAGGCACACGATGCCGTAGCGACTGAGAGTCCTTAGGGTGCGCGAGAGATTGCTGGGCTTACGCCCCGTGGTTTCTGCCAAGGCGCTGATGGACTTGGGCTCTGTCTCCAAAATCACGCGCAGTAGGGCACGGTTGTCATCGCTCAAGACCTCGGCCAAAGACCTCATGGATGTGAACCACACCTTGGGTTCGTCGGGACCGGGCCGATATTCCCCCCGCGCAATGGCGTAGACTCGTTTCCGAATCTCTTTCTGAGGCATGATGCCGATCGTGATCGTATTCAGAAGCGCGCCTCCTGTATAATCTTGTCCACTTCTGTAAAACAATCCTTCATGAGCCGATAGGCGTCCTGGAATTCGTAAGGGACGCTCTTATCTTTGGTATGACGGTGTTGGTGATCGTAAGTCATGATGCGTCCCGAGTAGCGATCTTGCCTTGGCCGCCATACCGCATGCGCGTTATCGAATCCCATGACGCGCGTCCCGTAGGCGTTGTGCAAGGTGAGCGCATACCGAATACCGTGAGGAATGGCGGGCGACGGGTCCACCCGCCACGCTTCGAGCCTGACCCAGTAACCGCCCTCCTGGTCGATGACTTGACCGCTTAGGTCGAGTAGCGCATCGATCCCTGTTTTGTCCGTCATGTTTTAATGTATCACCTGCTGATAATGTATGGCAAGGCGCCTGCCAAACTCAACTTTATGACCTCAATTTCCCCCGCCGCTGATACAAGCCCTCAAGCGACGACTACCCTCACCATTCTCTTTGTAATCACCCGCGTGAGCAGACTACAAGGGCCAGATTTCTATACAATTCGCTTACTTGGGGTCCAACTGCCTCAGTGGTGGTCTCCGGCATCTAGTTTAGGGTTTATCGTTAGTTCCCCGCCCCCACAAAGATCCCTGGCCTACCTAACGCGCCTGGTACTCCGTTAGGCTTGCCAAGATGAACCCTAACAGACCGCAGTTTCTTCTGTAAGGAGGGCCTTACGTCAATAAGAACAAAGAAGCGCCGTCGTTTATAAATAACTGCATCCGCAAGTGGCATCCAGACCTGGCTTCCAGCTGCAAGGTTGGGGGACACCACAATGCCGGTAGAGTTAAGATCCGATCCGATAACTTGCCGTTCAAGAACATCGCCATGGGAACCCAACAAGTCCACAACAAGTGGATGGATTGAGCCGAACTGATATTCCAGGTCATGCCACATATTTGTCGGTAGGATCCACTTGTAACTTTTTGCATATCCGTAGGGCGCATGCTCAAGCTCGTCGCTCATGTCTGGCCGGCCACTAAATACAAATAGCTTCAGCTCTTGATCTCTAGGGTTGTATTCATTGTAATGGCCGGGAATGCAGTCGTCCTCGCCGCCCGAATTTGAGTTTGGAGGATCATCTGTTACCGCACAGGTACCCCCGGCATGCCCCGTATGCCGGATCGTCTGGAGAAGATCCGAAATATACCCGCTATCGACTCGAAGCTGTACAGGCACGACAATAACGCTGGCGGCGCCGTGCTTGAGGACGGTTTTTGTCCACATGCCCACGCTTGATCGATACGTCCAGAGATGGTAAGGGATGATCTTTCCTGCTACGTATTGGACAGAAGATCCGTCGTAGAGCGGTTTTATTGAAGCATAAAGAATGTGGTATAGGCCAACCCTATTCGTTCTATTCGTTTCCGACGCAGCAAATAT
The DNA here is from genome assembly GCA_021797365.1 of Pseudomonadota bacterium. Next base: position 2,655 of record JAJZZU010000231.1, read on the forward strand.
ACCGGAGGGAACCTTTGCGCTAGAAGACGGCAACCTCGTTAGGGAGGAGCGAAAAAAGCTCATCCTCACAGAGACCGCGGCTTCGGTCCAATACTGCCCCAATTTGTCGCTAATCTTGATAACAGAGATAGTTCGGATAGCTCCCTGGGAATAGGCCGATATCCTATCTGAGATATGCTTTGTCTCGCTTTTTATTATCCCATTTATAAGAATCGTCTTCTTGGCATAGTTTGTTCTGGACGTAATGAATTGGCCAACCACCTCTTCCAATGCATTTTGTGCCGCATCCCGCAGCGCTCCATTCGCGGATGACCCTATGCCCTTGGCAAGTATTGTTATTACCTTTGTCGAAGAGGAGGCCCCTTCGGATGGAGGGCCTTTTCCGGCGAAGACTTGCGTAGAGAACAGGGAAAATGCAATCACGGCCCCGCCGACGATGGGGGCTAATCGTAAGGGTAAACAGCGGGGTACGAAATCTGCTAGCCTTGTCATGGCAATGATGCCGGATTCCTTGTGAGAGATAGGTGGATAGCTTCGGAAACCTCCCTAGCCTGTTTGCGACTAGGCGGACTGACCTTCACTGTAACGTATGCCATATTTTTTTTGACACACGAGGATACAACCTCGACACCTTGTATGTACTGCTTTTCCCGATTCTTTCCATCGGTTGCTTTAAGATTTACGAGCGCTTTTTCGCGCGCGAGAGCTAACGAATCATTATTGAACCCACGCGGATGTGAAAGAACGGGGGCGGAGGCTGTGCTGTAGAAAACATAATTATCTGTTTTCATAACGCCCACCGGATAGGACGGACACCAGGACAATAGGCCAGCAACATACACATAAGCGCTTAGGAGGAAGCTATTTAGCATATGGCGACCTTTGTTGGCGCTCTGTAGCGGCAGTGTCTTAAAAAAGGCTTGTTAAAATTTATTGAGCCCCTTTGTATAACTAAAGCTGGATTCTCCATTTAAGTTGCTACCCTTGGGGGGCATTGGTTTTTGCTGTATTCCGGATGGCGTCGCGGCGCTGTCATTGGAGTTGCCGATATCGCGCGCCAAAGAGGCCGCATCTGCAATAGATTTCGGCTTTATTCCGACGCTGACGCGGAACTGTTGGCCTTGACTATAACACTCCCCAATGGGCACTACGCCACGGAGCAGCGCTGCTGATTTATCCGACAAATTCTCTACGCGAGTAATGGTCTCTTTTCGCAGTAATATTTTCTTGTTTCCTTGCATAGTACTGGTTTCATTGACTGCGCGTTTAATCGTATCCTTGCTTTTAATGCCTTCATTGAGAAATTGCGCGATAAGCGCTTTTGCCTTCAGCGTGGCTTCTTCCCTGGCATCGTTAATCGAGGCAACATCGTTAAAGCTAACGGACGCAACGCCTGTTGCAATGATCTTCACGCCGCTACCCGCATTCTCTATGTTAATTCCCTGGGTATAGGGATAGCTAGAGCAGTTAGCCGCATAGGCAGAAATTGGAATCATCAAAAATGCCGCCAAGAATCTACGTTGACAACGCATACGCCACCTATGTTGTGTGTGAAAACCGAGGTTGCCTTACTGAATTGTGTAGGCTTAGTTTTAGTGGAGCGCAGAGCCCCAGCATACGCAACCCTGCTTAAAGAACAGCCACCTTGAGCTGTGTAAATTCCTGCTCTGTAATAGTTTTTTCTGAATGAGCGGGATGATCGCCGTTAGTAAGTCCCCTGGCGCCTCCGCAAGATTCTTTGCTGTCAGGGTCATTTCCTTTTTCTTTCCCTCGAACTCCGCCTGGGAAAGCAATGAACTCTGAAAAAGCTTAGCGTATTTGTCGATTTGCGCAACGAATTCCTGCGCGGTGATCATTGTGGCTTTAACATGTTGCTGTTGCGCCGCGGTCTCCCGCAACGAGACGGTCTCATTATCCAGGCGTTTTCTCAGAGCATCATTGAACTCCTTGGCCACAGTGTTGGCATCAACCATGCACCATATCCAAAGGCCGATAAGGATTACCGTGGGGAATACCAGCCCGCTTGCCGCCACACATAGTAGGTAGGCGATAATCATGCCTACGCCCTTGCCGACTTCGCCATTATAGATCTGGCTAGCTCCG
>JAJZZU010000232.1 GCA_021797365.1 Pseudomonadota bacterium
GGCGTGAGAAGACCACCGATCTCGCTCATGAAGTCATCGAGGCAAGACATCAACATGGCGTTCTTACGATCCCGCGGCTTCCTGGCGATAGGGATTCGGATTTTCGTCATCGTGTCCGCGTTGGTCAGCACGAAACACCGGCCCAGACAGCGAGCACAATTCGACTCACTCAATCGCTCGGCTGTGGTTTGCAGCACGTTCTCGACGTCGGAGGAAATCTCCCCTTGCGCCTCGATGCGCACAACCGGCGGACAATCCGGCGTCCAGCGGTGATACCCTTCCGGGTATTCCGTCAGAACAATCGTGACGTCGTCTACGGTGTTCGCCTCATCGAATGTTGCTTTGCCGTAAAACTTCAACAGGTCGCTGAAAATCGGCTCGATCTCCTCTTTCTTGGTGTAGTACGGAAAGCGGATTTCGGTCGTCAAGTAGTGGTAATAAGACATCGTGAAATCTCCGTTGTATGGGGTCGCAGTGCCGCGCCCGCCCTCCGCCCGAAGGCGGAGACGGCGAGCACGACACCGTTTAGGGTGAGGCAGCCAGCTGCTTCTGCAGGTAGGCCAGGCCTTTGCCGGTGACCAGAGTTTTGGTGTACGTCATGGGCATGCCGCGTCCTTCGTGCACGCGCTCGACAACCCGGAAATAGCCAGCATCGATGTAGCGCTGGTAGGGCCTGTTGTCGCGCATTAGGATGCCGCGCGACCGTAGTAAGCCGAACAGCCGGTTTTGGCCGGTACCGAGGACCTTGGCCGCATCGCGCATGGTCTGTGCGTTCTCCGCCTCCGTAACGGCATCATGAAACGCGACCTTGGGGGCCTGTTCACGGACCGTTTGCTCGAGCGCTATCACCCGTTCCGTGTACTCCAACAGGAGACCGCGGAGACAGGCCGGATCGCCGAGCATGGTGTGCAGATCAGGCTGTTGACCACTCTTTGCGCGAAAGTAGCTCTTGACCAGGGTACGCTGAACGTCCCAGGCCAGATCATCAGTGAAACTCTTGACCAGCATGAGATAGCCGGATTCCGTAAGGACTATCAGACCACGCGGCGGGACTTCGATTTCAAAGGTCCGAAAAACGGACCTTTGAGCAAAATCAACAAGATAGAAGTCCTCGCCCTCAGTGAAGCGGGAACGGTTGTCGTTGAACCGCTTAAGCGCGGTCTTTTCTGGCCGACGATGAACCTTGTCGATCATCGTGAACGTCACGACACGCTGCCCCTTGTACTCGACAACGGGCACGGCAATGCCCTGCACCGGCACAGTGGCCGGGGCTTTCTGTTCGAACATGGGATTCTCCTGCCAGGAGGAGTCCACGACGCGCCCCGAGGGGCTGTGGACCCCTCATGGGCAAACGGCGGCCGCCGGGATGGCGACCTTTACGATGATTCCCGACCAGAATCGGTATCCGACCTGATCTGTCGGGTGCGTTGTGTGCTGTGTTTGTTGCGCGCTCAGCTGGCGCGGAGGCCTTACGACCTCGAGATAGTGGCAGTATAGATCGCTTACCGCGCGATCGGAAGCCTCTTTCCTTTAGGTCCCGCGGGACGCAAGGGAAAAAGGCCGGGGACGCATCCCCGGCAACCTATGACAAGCCCGCATTCTTGCGTTTGGCATCAGCACGGTTATCATAAATCCCATGAAGAAGACTACCGCCGAAACCATTCTTGCCGAAGCCGGCATTAGTGAAAGTCAGATTGCCGCAACCTTAGCCGGCATCCGGGGCCTATACGGGGAGTTTGCCTGCCTATCCCCGCAGGAGCTCTGGATGGAAGATACTAAAACGGGCGCTATCCGATTCCCGGCACAAGCCCGCCATTATTACCAAAGACGCTTCGCGCGGGCAGGATTGGTTCTTGAGCAGCACCTATCTAGCAAGCACGATTTTTCCCAGGCTTACCGGACCGTGCTGGATCACGAACGCGAGGCCCTTTGCCAGGAAGACGCGGCGCGGGTCTCGTGCATGAAGCCGGGAGACCCCCGCCGAGCGATAGCCAAAGCGTTTCACGTTGGCAACCTCTCGGAGATCAAGCGCCAATTGTCCTTTTTCTCGAGGCGGTCTTCTCTGAAAGCCCTCTAGGGAAAGTCGTCTCAGCCGCCTATTGCGTCTCGCGCCTCTAACTCCTCGATCAATACCTTGATGTGGCGTAGGAAATAGCTGTCTCCGGCCGCATGCTCCTGAAAAAACCGGATTCCCTCCAGGATTTCGGCACGCGTCCATGATTCAGACGATCTTGCGAGTTTTTTGGGTGATACGTCTATGTCGAATAACATTCGTTCGCTCCTTTCTTGGCGGAAAGGGGCGAACATCCCCCATCCGGGCGCTGTTCGCCCCGAATGGGATGGCATCGATGCTGTTCTTGTACGCGCTCAGCTGGCGCGGCCTTTCGGCGATGGTGATCGCTTGGGTATGACGGTCGTAGGTCATATCCAAGAAATCTCGCAACGGACTTTTGGTTGCGTTTTCCCCTTACTTCGGTATTCTGCCCCCATGACTGCCCGACAACTGTTCATTCAGGATGCCGCAACCGGCCGCATTCGGTTTACTCAGACTGGCATCGCCCGCTATGGCGCGCGATTCGCCCAGGCAGGGTTCGCCATACGGCAGATTACGACCAAGCGAGAATTTGAAGCCGCAGTGAACGCGATGTTTGCGCTGGAAATGGAAAATTTGGCGGCCGAGACGCGAGGCGAAAACTCCGCGCTCGACGCCATCATGGCCGGGTTGCCTGGTTGGGATTAATCACCGAACATTTTCTTCAGCTCGATATATTCCCGGACAACGACCAAAAGTTTTTGTGAAGGGTTTAGCGGAAAGAAGGTGGTGGCCTAGGCCACCCCTCCCTTTGAACACTTACGATGCGCAATGCTTGTGGGCGCGAAGACACTTTTTCTGGTGTTTCCGTGCACGATGCCGGCGATCTTCTTTGATGGCCTTCATGACGGCCAGGGAGGTGGTCAACGCAATAGCCACCCCTACTGCCATGATGACCGTGGTAAGCCAACTCAAAAATTGAACGAGTTGCATGGTGATTCCCAACTCCTTGGAAAAAGACGTACCACGCGAACACTCCTACGCTAAACGCCGCGCGGAGGCCTCGTGTCCCTATTGGGGGGATGAGGCCCCAATAGGGAAAATGTTCTGCGCCATATGATGGCGCGCTCTTTGCTGCTCTTGTCCACGCTCAGCTGGCGCGTCTGCTTAGCAGGATGATGCTTTGATCCTAGTACAGTGATCGGCGGGCGTCAATAAGCGGCGAAATGCGCCCCCTGAAGGCCTTATATAAGCTCTTGGTCTTTCTCGCCCAGGCCGCGCGTAATGCCGCCCTCCTTGCTCGCCCATTCGCCGCTTACGTTCCCGGCCGTTCAGCGACAATGGGGTTTTCTACCGAGGAATTCCATGCCCGCTCTCATCAAAGACCGTCACACCTTCGATGTTCGGACGCCCGCGCCCGCCCAGCGAACCGTGTCCTTCGGCATCTGGTCGGCCGGAGACGGTAAGACCGGACTGAAGAAGGGCAAGGCCGTCGTTACCATCCGGGCGCCCACCGACGCGCTCGACGCGGCGCGGTTGGTCGCCGAATACATCCGCGACAAACTCGACGCCGGGACCTACACCGGCCCGCAACACATCGACCTCGAGACCGCCACGGGGCGGCGCCTGCTGATGGCTGCTCAGCACAAGGCCGGTGTGGTACTGCCGGAGATACAACGGGCATAGACGCCGAAATGACGACCCGGGCAGGCCGATCTCGCAAATAAGCCCTATTAGAGCCGCTAATCGAACACTTGCGTTTGCCCGGCTTTCGTTATGATCGGCTGACGCGTCCTACTCTACCAACAAGGTGTGTTATGTCTCTGCCCGCCAAGACCGAACTGGTTACCGTGTACTACACGCGCATAGGCCTCGGGAAACAATCGCAGATTGTCACGTTGCTCCGTCGAGCCGCGATGTGTGGTTTCCGGTTGCGCCATTTCAAGGGATGGAGCGCAGATGATCTCGGCGACGAGCAACACCCGGGGCCGCGGTATCAAGAGGCCCAAGACAATGCGGAACGAATCCAGCGCATTTGGACGCTCTGTGCCGCTCATTTTCCTATCTGCACAGCTCTTCCTATCTGCCCGATTTCGCAAAGTCGGTGTTTCCCTACTGGCCAGAATGCGGCGGCTCACAGGCCCCTGGCCATAGACCAGAACTTCGATTTTTCGGAAGAAGGATACGATTACGCTGGCTGTCCGAAAGACATTGTCACCCTCATCGACATTAACCTGCGGAGGTATTGATGGTCGATACTCAGAAGTTATTCGAGGAGCTCTGCGCGACAGGGCTTCCAGAACCCCAGGCTGAGGCTTACACCCAGTTGATGTGGGTGGTCGCCAGCCGGGCCCGGGAGGATATCGCTACCCTCGAGGCCGTTCTTCAGGAAAAGACCACGCAACTCAAAATCAGTGGCTATACCGAGGTGCAAGTTCAGATCATCGACGAGGCCGTGCGCAGAGTGATCCAGATCAAACGCAATGCCCACCCCCCCTTGCCCGGTTGCATCATGCGCGAGACGGCGTGAACGACGCCGACCTCCTCGCCGGCCTGAATCCCGAGCAGGCGACGGCCGTGCGTCACGAGACCGGACCCTTGATGATCCTGGCGGGGGCCGGCGCCGGCAAGACGGCCGTGATGACGCGTCGAGCCGCCCGGTTGGTGCGGCGCGGGGTCCACCCCGGACAAATCCTGATCGTCACGTT
>JAJZZU010000233.1 GCA_021797365.1 Pseudomonadota bacterium
GTCGCACTCACGCTCACCTCTAGTTATCGGCGGGGATTTAACGGCCGCAAATCAAGGCCTTGCTCCCCCGCATGACCATCCCTTGACCTTAGAACGAAAATCCCCAAAGTCAAATGACGGCACGCGCAGGGCGCCCGTGGCGAGCGGCGACGCGGGCGCGGCTTTAGGCCACGCGCACACCGGGCGCGAGCTTGGCCTCGGCCACGAGATCGACGAGACTGTTTACGGTACGGGCCTCGATGAACCGGGTATCGTCTATGGTCGTGCCAAAGCGGCCCTCGAGCGCCAGCAATATACTGATCGCGTTGACCGACTCCACGCCAAGATCACTATAGAGATCCTTGTCGGGCGGGATCGGCCGCGCCAGCTTCCCACTGGTCTCGACGATCGCCATCACATCCTTGCGTATATCGCTAATATCCGACATAAAGCGACTCCTTACCACGATTCTTGTCCCTGAACGCGCCCATGGCGCACCAAGTCTCGATCCCAAGTGTTGCCGGTCGGGGGTGCGGCCACTCTAGGAGGGCGCCCCCTACCTGTCAATCCCACTCATATGGCGTGGCCTTGAACCAGGTTGACGATCAATAGCACCAGGGCGACCACCAGCAAAATATGAATGAAACCACCCATCGTACGCGAACTCACAATGCCTATGAGCCACAATACGAGTAAAATGACGAAGATAGTCCATAACATGGCCGCTCCCTCTGCATGACCTGCCGTCCACCTTAGGGGGCACTACAAGCGGGGTCAATCGGCCTTCCTGGAAAGACATGGCGGGGGATCGGCCCGATGAGACACAGATATATCTATGAGTGAAAAACACCACCGACAGGCGATTCGGTTTTACACGGAAGAGGAACTCGACGCCCTGGAAGAGACAGATCCGGACACGGCGTACCGCATCGCGCGCGCCCAGGCCCTCGCCGCGCGTGAACGGCGCGAGCCGGCTCCGGATGCGGCCACGGGACCGCCGGACCAGGCGGCCGTCGAGCGCGCCATCGAGGATGTGCGTCGGATACTCCAGCGCGACGGGGGCGATATCGAACTCGTGGATATCGTCGGCGCCACCGTGCGCGTACGGATGAAGGGTGCCTGCGCCGGTTGCCCGAACTCGGTGCTGGATCTGCGAAATGTCGTCGAAAAGGTGGTGTGCGCTGTGCCGGGCGTCTCTTCAGTCGTCAACACCTTCTGACGCGTCCGGTCATCCCCACTATGAAAAATAGTGACTGACACGCTATTTGTAGCCACATGAGACTAAGTGTGTGGGCCGCACTCCACGGCATCGACTACAAGACCGCTTGGCGTAGGGGGCACAGACATTGCCGGTGTCGGCGGAGTAACCACCGACCGAAGCGACGATGGAATGATTGTCTATGGATTTAAGGACCGTATCCCCATTCTCGCAAGGCGCGCCCCGGTACGGCTTACTGCATGCGCCAGATCACCCCATCAGGAGTCCGGAAAACCGATCCTGCGTGGCTTTGTTGAGCCCCCTTTGCGCAAGGTCGTACGGGTGGCAACGTCCCGCTCGCGGTCTGACAGATCACAGACGGCTTCCGTCGCGCACGAGACGGTGTCGCAACCTGCCTTGATGGCGGTAAAATAAGCTATGGACGATTATATTGATCCCCAGGCCCGCTGCCCGGGACCGGAGTCGCTGCGACCTGATGCCGTGATCATCGAGGGACGGACCCATAACGGACACGCGTGCCGCATCATAGACAACACCTGCTCGGTGGCGCGCGAGGACTTGGTCGAGGTCCTGGACGGACTAATCGCGGCACGGCGATTCGGAATGGCGGCGCTTTCGGCTCGCGGCGGCCAGACGCTGGTCATCGGTCGACCGGAGGCCACCCATGTGCAGTTCGGCGACACCCTCTATCGCCTGCTGCTCTATCCCTACGAGGCCCGCATCGAGCGGTTTTGATCTCGGGTCGTAACCAGCGACCGCCCCAGGAGCCGTTCTAGCACCGACAGCGGCGCGTGCGCCGGCTCGTTCAGACCGTGCACGGGCACATGGAAGGTCTGCTCAAAGAGATACTGGCCGGCCATCGCCGCATGGGGAACCTGATCGGTAAAGACCATCCAGGTGGTCCCGGCCGGGAACGTGACCTCGTATTGGGGACAGTGGCGCTGGAAATAGTCGTCGCCCTTCATGGCATTGTGCAAGGCCAGCATGTAATGATCGTAGGCCGAGCGGTAGCCGGTGGTAAGCCCGCACGCGGCCAACAGCCAGCGCTGCCCAGGCAGCGGCGGGCGTATCGTTGGTAAAAAGCGCCGGGCGCAGGTCTCGAAGGGCTCGCCCAGGCGCCACACTCGACCACGACCGTCGGGATTGACGTTGCTAAAGACCCGCAATATGCGCTGACCCCCGTTCGGGCGCGAGGGAAAGGCATCCACGTGCAGGCGGCTATCATCCTTGCGATAGGACGAGGGCCGCTCCTTGGCCTCGACCGGGCGGTAGCTGGTGCGCCCCAGGCGCAGATGCGGCGTGTAACCCGGCAACAGGCCTTCGACCAGCGTGCGCGCGCTCTGCGCAAACCGCGCTACCATATCCCGCAGGCGTTCCCGATCATGACCTCCCAGGGCCGTCCCTTTCAGGCTGCCCGTCGACACGTCATAACTGATGTTCTTGGCGCGACCATCCGAACAGCGCGGATCCAGGAAGGACTGCTCATCCGCGCTGAGCGGGAAGGTGAGATGCGGAAAGAATAAGACCTGCCCCCCCTCCAGAGCGCGCAGCGCCTGGTCCCTGACGGCCTCGCCAAAAACAACATCGAAACGCTCGCCATCGATATTCACCAGTGGATCCATGACCCGCCCCCTCGTCTACCGCCGGCCACGCCCCTCGCCGGAGGGCGTGCGCCTAGGCCTCGCGCCCTGCCCGCCGACACAGCCGGTACACGCCCTCCTCGCGCCACGCCAGCCCCTGCTCGGCGAGTTGCGGATCCTCCTCCGCGGTCTTGCGCTCGCATTCCAGGACCTCCACCGTAAAATGATCCGCGAAGATCTCCTGGATCTCCGATGACGATACCGCAAACGGTGGGCCGCTTTGCGGATCTTTCAGGGAAAAGGGGGCCACCAGCAGGACCGGCGTCCCCGGGGCCAGCAGGCGCGCCATGTGTTCGGCATACGCGCGGCGCGTGGCCGGCGGCATGGCGATCAGGGCGGCACGATCATAGACGGCAGCCACCGGTCCGAGCAGTTCCGCGGTCAACCGAAAGTAATCGCCGAGCAGGATGGTGACACCGGTCGCCTGGTACTCCAGGAACTCGCCGCGGCCGACCCGATCCACGGGGATCTTCTGTTCCCGGTAAAACGCCTCGACGGCGAGCGGACTGATCTCGATGCCTATGACCTCGCGCCCCTGTTCGGCAAGCCAGCTCATGTCGCGGCTTTTGCCGCACAGCGGCACGAACACCGGGCCTTTGGGACCCAGGGCGTCGATATGTCGGCGTAGAAAACGATTGATCTCGGTTTGGTGGAAACCGATCCGATTCTCATGCCAACGCGTATGCCAAAATTCGGCCTTCATTCTTCCTCCTCCCGCGCGATCCCCAGCAGATCCGTAACCGCCGCCACCGCCGCGGGTCGTCCGAAAACGACCCGATAACGCCCCGGCGGCCCCTCGAGGCGCTCGAACGCGGCACCCGCCTCGCGCGCGATCGCCCATGCCGCGCAAACATCCCAGAGCTGTGCATGCCAATCGACGGCCACCGCCCCTTGGCCTTGCAAAACCACGCTGTGGGCATAACAGTCCCGGTAAACGCGCAGGTTCGGATGGGCTGTTGCCAGCCGGCCAAAGAGTTCCGGGCGACCGCCCTTGGTGAAATTCTCGGGGGCTGTCGCTATGACTATCGGTGTTCCCGATTCATTGCGGTCGGCGACACGCACAGGGCGCCCATTACACGAGGCCCCGAGTCCGTCGGCTGCGCTCACCCGCAGGTCGAGCCGCGGGTGGTCTATGACCCCGAGCACCGGAACGCCCTCGTGACGTAGGGCCACCAAGGTGCCAAAGGTCGCCATGCCATGCACAAAATTATCGGTCCCATCGATCGGATCCAGGACCCACTCCCAAGCGCTGCCCCGGCCCTCCGCCGGATACTCCTCGCCCACAAGATCGTGATCGCCAAACTGTCCGGCAATGGCCTCCCGCCAGGCCGCCTCGATGCGCCGATCAGCCACGCTCACATAGGAGCCATCGGCCTTGACGGCAATATCCGCTTCCCCGATGGGAGTCTCGGCCAGGAGCCGCCGCGCCAGATCGGCGAGCGAAAACGCAAAGCGCAGGAAGCGGCGGCTATCGGCCTCGCCGATCCGCGGCTGAGAGACGGGTTTCATACAAGGCGACGATACCGGCTCCCCGGGCCGCAGACAAGACCGAGACCGGCCGTCGCCCCGGGAGGGGCTGCGACTGCGGCGCCCAGGCCCCGAATCGAAGCCGGCGGGTATCCAGCCTGCCACGACCCCAGCGGCCCCGCCAACATCGAAACGGCGCCTCGGCGGGACGAAACGCCCGGATACGCAATCCCGTGCCGGTCCGGTCATTCGGTTATACTAGCGCCTACGGCTCCAGGCCCGGCCGAAAATCGCCGCCGGACCGCCTTCATCGCCATGCGCCGCGAGCCGCAAACCTCGTGAACCCAACATCAACCTTATCCCTCATCTAAAGGAGGACGAGAACGCGTCAGTCGGGCCGACCTTCGCAGACCCCACGGCCCGCCAGC
>JAJZZU010000234.1 GCA_021797365.1 Pseudomonadota bacterium
CTCCAGCGGCGGACTACTCCGGGGGAGTAGCTGAGATCCGGCCATGGCCAATTCGGATCGGCCTATGGCCGCAGGATGCGCCGTCGGGACCGGTGACCGCGGTGGGGGCGCGATGGGTCGCGCAGCGTGGGGCGTCCCAGCCTAACCGGCCCAATCATCTCCGTAAACCGCACATGTGGGCTCGAGGCGCATATGTGATATACGCTATACTTTGAAATGGATGTTTGGATGGTGCGGTGGCGGCCTTCGAAAGGGTAGAGGAACTGGTCCGGGCGGCGTGTTGCGGGCGTAACCAGAAGGAATTCGCCGACTTCGATCAGTCGATGATGGGCACGCACGGAAGGGATAAGGCCGGACCGCCAACCGATGTTATCAACGGGTAGGTGCTGCATGTAGGGCAGACGGCCGAGAGCGAGGCGACTCCGAGGGCGCAACCGCTCGCTGAACGCGTTCGTGTGACCTTGGTGGACCCCGACTTGGCGCAAGTGCGCTCAGCATTGGCTCCGTTGGCGGACGCCTTCACATCCGGACATGCACAGCTCCGTTCTGTGGGCTCTGCGCTTAAATGACTTAGGAGGCCGGGATGGCGACGCAATCAACCATAGAATGGACAGAGCAGACCTGGAATCCGACCACCGGATGCACCAAGGTTTCGCCTGGATGCAAGCACTGCTATGCCGAAGTTATGGCGCGGCGGCTCCATGCGATGGGCGCTGCCGGCTACGAAAACGAGTTCTATCTCACCCTGCACGGGAATCGTCTTGAACAGCCGCTGACACGAAAAAAACCGACCGTGTACTTCGTCAACAGTATGAGCGACCTGTTTCACGAAGATGTACCCCACGAGTTTCTCCATCGCGTGTTCTCGGTTATTGAGGCAACACCACATCACACCTATCAGATTCTCACCAAGCGTGCCGAGCGGCTGCCGGAGTATTTCGCGCGACGCGCTTGCCCACGAAACGTCTGGCTCGGAGTATCCGTGGAGGACAAGAAATACGGTGTGCCGCGCATCGATTACCTGCGCAAGGTAGATGCGCACATACGCTTTCTCTCGGTCGAGCCGTTGCTTGAAGATCTGGGGCATCTCGATCTGCGCGGTATGCACTGGGTGATCGTCGGTGGCGAGTCGGGCCCCAAGGCTCGACCTATGCGCGAAGAGTGGGTGGCAAATGTACAGGTGCAGGCTGAGAACGCTGGCGCGGCGTTTTTCTTCAAGCAGTGGGGTGGATGGGGGGCCGACGGCGTAAAGCGCCACAAGAAGGCCAATGGACGGGTTTTTCGGGGCCGCACCTGGGACGCCTATCCGCAGCAGGTATCGGAAGCGTAACTATAGCGCGCCCAGAATATCCTGGGCGATCTTGGTCGCTAACCCGTATGCCTTGGGTTTGGGATTGGACACCGCGAAGTAGAGTGCGAAAAGCGGTGCTCCCCCCGGGTTCTTGGAATTGCCGCCTTGATACAGCACCTTAGGGTCAGTGACGGCGGGAAACAGGCTCTTTAATCGCTTGGACACGAATTCCAGCATCTGACGATGATTGGTATCACGCACATCGCCATTGTCGCCGCCGAACAGATCGGACTGCGGATTCTGGACATAAAACGTCCGACGCCATTCATCAGTGCCGAGTACGCGGGTCATGGATGCCACCTTGTCGGCATCCAACGCGTTGGCGTTCTTCGCTGCTTGCCGATAGAGGCCAGCATACGGAAATAGGTACCAGACATCAATCGCACCAGTCCCGACAATTGCCTCCAGCGTCGCCCACTCGACATGCATTCCGAACGGATCGAGAAAGAGAACGGCGCGCTCACTTCGCCATTGGTATTGCCCACACATCGCTTTCAGCGCGGCATTGGCATCGCTCTTGATTACCTCGATGGTCTTCTCTGGATACTCGGCCCCCAGCGCGTTCAGTGCTGTCAGCTTTTTCGGTCGAAGCTCGATGAAGAAGTATTTGTGGAATGAGGGTTCGACAGCCAAAGCGCGCCGCGCAGATCCGTCGATGCTTTTCTTCTCGCCATCCACCTTGATGTCACAACGCCCCGTACCGGCGAAAGCATCGATGTAGAATCGAATAAAGCTCTGCTTGCTAAGAGCGGTGTTGAAGGCCACAAGATATTTCTCCAACGCGTCCAGCTTGATGCGTGTCCAGGCACCCCCAAAATAATGCGGATCGCCAGCCCCTTCGTCGTTATCGTCATCTGCAAGCGACTCATCGTCCCCGTCGGTCAGCAGTCCCACCGTCGTTCTCCTATCAGTCCGCCTTCCCCCCAGTCTTCATGCCCGCGAACACGGCATCGACCGTTGTCCGCACAGGCTGCCCAGGGCCCAGACCCTAGCAGGTCTCGAGGCCTTGCTGCTGCCGCACGCCCTGGCCGCCGATCCCGCACTGGCCCGCTTAAAACCTCGCGGCGCCTGATGCCCCGGCCGACCCCCGTTGGTGTATGGGCCACGACGTCCGCCGACGCTGTTCCACCGATGCAGCGGTAGATGGCGGCGAGGTGCTCATCCGCCTCAGGGCTGAAAACGACGCGATGGCTCGCCGCGCCTTCGCGGGCCAGCTGCGCCCGCATCTGGTCGGGCCCGACGGCGCGCGACGGATAGGCCTTCACGGCGTCATAAGCGGGACTGACCTGACCATGCAGCCAGCTCTCCGTGGCGCGGTCCCAGGCCATGAGCGCGCATAGGCCGTCGCGGATGACCTCGCTTTCGCTGGCATACTCGCCTGAGCGAACCTTGGCCTTTACGACGTCCGCCATGTCATTGGGCAGGGTGACGCTCAACTGCTGGGTGGTTCGCATGACTAACCGCTCCCTGTAGGCAGGAATAGGATTCACCTTACTACAGGGCCGCCCTATCGTCCAAGGTCGGTCCCCGAGCAACGGCGGCAATCTTCGGGGTTGGAATTCGCGTCCGCGCACACCCCCTACTCCCATACCGGTTTCGCTATGACCGGGCAGCCATGCCGTCGATTGAGGGCATGCTGGGGCGCGGGATCCCCCGCGCGGCCGACAACGGGCGTAGCTCCGAGCCGGTGGTTGGAGACCGCCTGTAAGGACACCAGCCGCGCGACCGGCCATGTCGGCATACCTTAGCGTAGCGCCTGAACCATGACTGCTCCCGCGGTCAGATTTTGATCGTCCCACCGAACCGGAGCACTCCAACCGGCGTCGCGGGCGCCGCCGATTGTTCCCGGCATCTGGGCCCACCATAGCTACGGGTGCGCTGACAACGGTGCCTAACTCGAAAAGCCAGTGATCAATACGATCGCCTGCATCAAATGGGCAGTTGGCCGCCACTCATCGAGAATATCATCTTATGTAGACGTTACCAATCATCCGCGACAGCCACGCAACGAACGCAGTCCGAATGACGTACGCATCGCGAGCCAAGTCCACCGTCCGCAAAAATTAAAAGCCATACTTCTTCTGTCGATTCACAAACGCCGGCTCCGTGCCTTCAAGGAACTCGATGACGCGAGCCTTGATATCCGGCGACTCGATGGCGCCACTCAAGTACGAGAAGCGCTTCTTTGCCTTGTCGCACGCAGCGCAAATAATCTGCTCGGAATCGCATACAGCCGCAAGGTTTGGGTTGTGGGTGACCATGATGACTTGCCTGCGCGGCGAGACGATTTTTGAGTGTTGCCAGACGCCGTTTCTTCTGGTGCAGTGTGTTCGATCCCGGCGCCATCTTGGCGAGCTTATGGATAACCTTCTCAGCCCTCTTGATCCGGGTACCGGCAGCAGCGATGAGTTCCGGGCGGCGCTCCTTGATGGACGCGATCTTGCCTTCAAGGTTGATCCGGATGGCGTTGAACTGCCGGGCCGTGAGGCCGAAGTGCTTTAGGAAGTCGATTTTGAGTTCATTGAGCGGCTTCCCGGACTGGAGGGCTGCGAACAGGCTTCGCTCCGCTTGGCCGTACAGGACGGCATAGGCGTCCAGCACGGTCCCCTGTTCAGCGCTGACAGGAATCCTGGTCTGGTAGGTCAGGATGGGCCGCTTCTTACTCATAAATCACGTCCATCGCTTTCTGGGCCCGGTTACGGGCGCTGCGTTTGCCGTACAGCCGAGCGCACATCGAGACGATCCCCTCATGCAGGTCGCGCACTATGTCGTCGGTCCTTTCGTCCGGCTCGATCACGACAATCTTTCGGCCCTGCGCCGCCAAGGCGGATTCCACATACTCGAAACCGAATCGCATCAGGCGGTCACGATGTTCCACAATAATAGTCTGGATCTCGGAATTGCGCAGCAGGCGCATCATACCCTTACGGTGACCATTCACACCTGAACCCGTTTCCTGAACTGCGTCGACGACGGTCATGCCTTGTGAGATAGCAAACCCTGTCAGGCGGGCCAGTTGCCGATCCAGGTCAGCCTTTTGATCTGCGCTGGACACGCGCGCATAGAGCGCCACACCCGCACCGCGCCGTTCGGCATGCACCACCACCGTTCCGGTCGGGAGTTGCTCTGCCGACACCGGTAGCGTCCCCGCTTTCCACATGCGCCAAGCGGTCTTGTAGCTGATACCCTGGAGTTCGGCCCACACACTTAATCTCATAGGGATATTGTGGCATGCACGTCCATGTTTGCCTATGCTAAATCTAGCAGTCGGCAGCCCTTCGCAGTCGCGACCGCGCCCCGTGCGTTGCCACCACCCACCCATCGGGTCGCGGGAGACATCGGACACGGCACGAAGATGCGGGACGCATGCATCCAA
>JAJZZU010000235.1 GCA_021797365.1 Pseudomonadota bacterium
ATGGGACGGTGTTCGGGTAGGTCTTTGGAGGCATACCGGGATATTCACGGGATGGCAGGCCGTTAGAGAAAAGTATGGCTTGCTCACGTTCACGCGAAAGGCGATCAATGCGACTCTTTAGGCTCATGGCTTGCCCCCCTGCTGTCTTTCCAGTACGGTCAAGCGTTCCTCTATCTCGGTAAGCTCCAAGGTTTTCCTCTGCGCCTCCAAAATGGAAGCCAGCCCTTGTCCTTCCTCGATGCTGAGTAGCCCACCCGCCACCGCGTCCAGAACGCCGCTAAGCGCCTTCGCCACGTCAGCCGCACTCTCCACCTTGGGCATGGTGAACGTGACAGCCCGCCCCTTACGAGCGGGCCATACGCGATCCAAGAGGATGCGGGCCGCCATCATATCGCCGCCCTTGGCCTTGTCGATCACGGTTTGCAGCAGGTCTTGTGCCGCCCCCTCCCCGATGGCATCCAAGGCCGCAAGGGCCGCGTTCTTCGATCCCGCAGGCCGTCCCTTTGGGTTGCCAGACTCGCCCGGCTTGAACCGCCCCGGAATCTGTTTAGGGTCTGTTGGTTCAGTCATGGGACACCGCCTTAAAGTCTTGATTTATAGCCGCCCGGTTCTTCACCTGGCCGGTAGCCGCCGTTAACCTCTGGCGTTATGGGCGGGTAGCCTTGCAGTAAGGGGTCATTCGGGTCCAGCTCGACATACTGCCCGCTGGCGTCTCTCGTCAGATAGCCCGCCGTAGACCTGTCGGGCCGCACGATTTGCCGGATTATCCGCATAGGCTCGGCAGGTACAATGACAGTCTTTTCCAGTGCATCCAGTCGTTTGCTTTGTACTGCGGTCATAGCATTGTCTCCTTCTTGGTTAGTGTTTCCCTGATTATCGTGCAGGCCGCCTCTAGGCTTATCTCGCATAGGTTCCCGCGAACAGGGAAGGCAGCCGGTGCCACGTCGTGCAGGTCCAGTATTGCCCGCCAAGGCTTACGGGATACGCGGTAGAACAGGATGGGCCTACGTCCTTCGGCCTGTCGTTCGGCCTGTGCCCACCATGCCGGGATAGATAGGGTCTCCTGCCGCTTCGCCTCTACTGCCCACCCGGGAATGTCCAGGCCATCAGCGCCACCCTGCCGGGCCTGATCCACATTTCGCCGGACGGTAAAGCCAAGCTCATCCGAGAGTCGGGCGAATAGTTCCCGTTCGCCAGCCTGTCCCTTACGTCGCTGCATGGCGCTCATGCCGTGTCTCCGTTACTTTCACGGTTCATTGCCGTTCATTCTCATTTGTTTGCATAGGTACCCGTGCAAGTCTGTGGCTGTTACTGGGTAACGGTTCCGTCGGCTCAAAGTCCGGGCATTTCCGCTTGGCATGAGGGAACGCGGCCATCTGACCTTGAGGCGGTCCACCACGCGCACACGATCCGATGCCGCCGTGACCTACCGGGTCGGCGGCGAAGTGTGCACAGTCGGCGCAAGAAACGGACGGACGCGGGATCGGCAGGCCCCGCGTGCGGTTGTGACACCACGGACAGGCGTCTACTTGGGCGGGCGCTCCCGCGAAGATGGGGACCGTCCCACAACCTCGGCAATGCGTCGTCGTCGTGTAGGAGCCGGGCACCCGGCCTTGTTCGCGGTCACGGGCTACGCGCTCGGCATACTCGATCGCCTGCCGCTCGGCCTCGGTGTCGGGTTCCGTTACTGTAACGGCATCGCCGCCTATCCGGCGGGGCTCGGCAGAATGTGCGTTTTCGGTATTTTCATTTGTGCGGGCACTGTCTTTACTGTCAAAAGCCCCTTTTGACAGTTTTGGCAGTTCGCCCACAAGCACATGTCCCGTTTTTTGTTTCAGTAGAGCCAGATAATCGACGCTCACAATGCCCCCCTTGGGTTCAAGGTGTAGACGGTCGCCGTGCGCCCTTCGGTCTCGCGCTTGCCCTCATGCAGCCAGCCCATACCCGCGAGATAGGAAAGTCCGGCCGCCACCGCATCCCGGTCCTTGAGCCCCGACCATCCTGGGCGCCATACATCACGCGACCCAAAGCCGGTACGTGGCAGATCCCCGCGCTTGATGCGGGAGAGGATGGCCTTGCCTGTAGCGACCTCAGGAGCCTGGGCGGACCCGTAGGCCCGTAGCGCATGGGCTTCCAGGTATTGCGCCCACGCCAGAGCCTTTAGCATGGCCGGTGCCGCGATAGGTCCGGCCTGTCCGTCCGCAAGGTGGGTAATCAGGGCCAAGGCTGGTACCAGCTTCCGGTACTTCGCAAGGTGCGACTCAACAGCGGGAATGAGGTCGCGAGAGCGAAGCCGCGCCTCTAACTCGGTGCGCCAGCCCAAGAAAAGCTCATGCGCGGACTCATCCAGACGCAAATAGGGCAGTCCTTCGGGATCGCCACTAAGGCCGGTATCCTGTTTTGCCCCAACGGCCCGCCAGTCCAAGGTGTCGAGTCGATCAAAGGCCGCGAAGGCTAGGCGCTTGGCGTCCCCATCGGGCCACCTGTCCACGTTGCGCCATTCACTCGAAGCGTCAGGCCAAACGAGAAGGGAAAACCGTTGCATAAGTCCATCATCTGCCGCGCCGCCGCTCAGGGCCGCTCCCAGGTAGCTTTGCAGCCGCCCCGGTTGTGTCGTGCCGCAAACGCTCAAGGCCATGGCCGGGACGTGAAGATTGAACCCGCGCCCGATCCGGTCAAACGTGAACGATCCCGACCCATCCCATGCTTCGAGTAGAAAGGCCCGGTGATCCGCGTTTTCGTCTCGGTCCAGCGTCCGCAGAAGCCCCATGATTTCGTCGCGTTCGAGCATCAGCCCTTGCGGATTCTGGCGCAGCAATTCGCCCAGGGCTTCGGGTGTGGCGTTTGACGTGGTATAGCGCCGCAGCGTCGGTTCTTGGTCGGAGTGGGCTACCGCCAGAAGGCGTGACACGTCCGCCGTAGGTGATTTCGCAAGTACCTTGCGGGCTTCCTTCTCGCCAACGTCAGCCCGTAGCTTGGTGGCCTTTTCGTCGAGCACCCATTGCGCGGATGCCGCCCGGTATTCGTCTTGCGCCCGCGCCGCCAGTCGTTTGAGTGGAGCCGTGGCCTGTGACATGGCCGGACTTTTCATCATGCCCGGACGGCCCACGATCAGTCCCCAAAGGTTCGCCGTCACCGTCCAGTCCGTGCGGAATTGTGGGCGAATGCCGACCTTGCGGCCGAGTGCCGTTGCCAGCGCCAGCATGGCCGGGACCGCGACATAATCCGGCGGGCACGATACCCGGTCGGCAATGTCCATGACCCATCCGCGAGTGGCATCCGGCAGAAGTTCAGGCGCGAAGTCCGGGACGCCCGGCAACCCCTCCGGCAAGGGTGCGGGCGGCTCGTGTTCTATTGCCAGTTGGTCCAGACTGGCCGCCCCTTGCTCGATTTCCCGTTCTGCCGCCTCGATGGAGGAGGGGCAAAAGGCTTCGTTTTCTGCTATAGTTTCGTTACGCATTTGTTACTCCTTGGAGCCGGGCCGCCACGCCCGGCTTTGTTTCGTCTGCGATAAGCCAGCCGATCCATTCCACGCACTCGGTCAGGTGGTCCCGGTCCAGTTCGTCTAGGGTCTCGCCCGCCAGCATCCGCGATGCAAAGGCCGCTACCCGTTCGATCTCTCGCCGCCCATGCAAGCCGTCCAGACTGAGCGCCGCCCGAAGGCGGGCTACCGCGGTCTTGAGCCGCGAGGTGTCCGCATCGTTTCGCGGGCCTGTCGGACTTGACGCGATCACGACAATAAGGGCCTCGGAGCAAGCGCCTTTGAGGACGGCTTTGGTTGCCCGCAGTCGACGTTGTGGGCCTGATAGCGGCTCATTGAAGGTGTCGGACTGCTTGAGGCCCAAGGCGTCCACAATCGACGCGAAGGAACAACCCGCATGACAGTGCAGGACAGCCCCGCGCTGGCCTTCGCGGATGCTCAAGGATGGCGACTTGTCGGGGTGCGCCGGACACTTGGCGATCCAGCCAGCGCCGGACCTACGGACACCTTCGAGGCGGTCCAGGATCAGCGCCACGGGGTCGCGGTTGATAACGGCGCTCATGACAGCCACCGCACGACCGCCAATAGCAGGATGCCTGCGCCAACGCCAAACATTGCGGACGCGAGAATATCGAGGAGCCATCCAAGAGCGCGGTTCATGGCGCCACCTCACGCATCGTCACCTCAGTGGTCCGCCGGATAACTGGCACTCGCACCGTCTTGCCGTTCAGGGCAACAAACCTGCCGACATAGCGGCTTTCGGTGACGTCTACTCTTGCGACTTCAAAGGCTTTGCCGTTCATGCTGCCCCCTTGCCGCGAATGACGGCCGTGCCGCCTTCGCGGACCCATTCGAGGAATCGCGTTTCGTCTATCAGGATTCGCTTTCCAAAGCGGCAGATCGCACCGGCTTTCAGCGCGTCGTCACCACGATAGAATAAAAGGGAGCGCAGGCCGCCATTGGAAAAGGCGGGGTTTCTTTGCGTGAACTGCGAAACGGTAAGGAGGGTGTTTTCGGACATTTCTGCGTTTCTCCAAGTTAGCCGCGTTATTGCGGCATGCGTTGAAGGTTCGCAGGTTGCGCCTTACATGTATTGGTGAGTTGGTGGCCTATTTTTCGATCAACATACAGCGGGCAGCGGGCTTGGTAGGTTTGTGCTTTATTTTTGGGCCGACTTATAACCCGCGTCGAAGGTGTGGAGTATGTCTGCATCCTCGGCGTTCTTGGCCCTGTCGTGAATGAC
>JAJZZU010000236.1 GCA_021797365.1 Pseudomonadota bacterium
ATTGAATATTTCTGCACAAATACTCGGGCCGCCCTTCAAACCGGTCTTTACTTTGCGTCCCTGGGTACGCTCTTTCTTCTGATGAAGGCAGGTCGTCTATAGTGAATTGCCTGACAAATTCGATCTGGTCCCCAGGCGCAAGGACATCAGCAACCCGTATCCTCCTAGTCCAGAGAGCCTTATTTGCGCCACCCAACATGATCGCTACCGCGCGTGCGGCGCCAGGGCCATGATTCTTGATAATACAGGACAACGTTGGACCGGTCCGACGATCTTCAAGGTATGCTTTAGGGCACGTACCATACGTCGCCTCTCCTAACCGCCCAGGTACGGGGTTGATAGTGCAATATGGTTTGATCTTGGCCTTCTCGATCTTCTTTGTGAGATCGATGCTTTGTCGGGCAACTTCAGCCATATTCTTCGACTGTCGGACGCTTTGACATGTGAAGTACGCCAATGTCAATGTACCGATGGCTGTCGCACTATCAAGAACACTATCAAGAATGATGGCTATGCCGTTCATGGGCCGTCTCTCATGTCGCATCAGTGCGGAAATTGTACGCCAGAATTTCCGCCACCGCCGATAACTCGGAGGACCCCAATTCCAGGGGTTAAAAGCGATTCGGCAGGAAGTGCATTATGAAGTGGCTTTTGGGGGCGGCCCTGATGGTCCCCGCGCCCTGGCCTCCCAGCTGGGTACGATGAATTGTCCCAACGGCTCGGCTCAGCCCAGCCCGAGCGCATCCCCGCCGCGTGGGTGGCCGCGGCTCAGGTGGCATCGCGCAAGCCAGGGCACGTCGCTTTGTTTCGTGGTGGCGCGTCGCCAATCGCTTCTCGCTCGTTTGATGTTGTATTTTCTGGCGAGCGGACCGCGGCTATCCGCCGTTGCCCTCGTGGGGCACGGCGTTCCCGGCAAACAAGGCTGTTTCCCAGCTCGTGGGGGTCGTGCACCGCAAAACGGCGTCGGCCAACCGTGCGGTGATCATTAACACGGCCACGCGCCGCGCTTCGAGAATGGTAATGTCTGTGCGTCGATGGCGTTCAGCGGGGTTTCATGCTCGTCGGCGGCGAAGGTGATTGCCCCGGGCGTGTCGGCAAGCGTGACCAAGCGCGGTGCCGCTATCGGGGGCCAGGGTCACGGGGTAGTCCAACATCATCAGTGAGCAAGCGTTTGGCGCGTGGCCTGCCGGCGTCGGTGGCCTGCAGTGAGCAAAACAAGCTCGGCGTCGGGGAAGTGGTCGTACCTGGACTGAGCGCATCGCACACGATGGCCGTCATCAAGACGGCTGAGGTATCCCTGCGCGGTCGTTTCTAAAATCCCCCGCGGTCTCCTGGCGGGACGGCGTTTCGTCTCGGAAACCACCAAGCCCTTTTATTGCCTTAGGCGGCGATGATGTGAAACTCGGAGGCCTGCACAACGGGACGCACCTGTCGTTTGTCGCGTTCAAGGCGCACGATCCCATAACGGCTCATCGTCTTCAGCGTGCGAGAAAGGTTGCCGGCCTTACGGCCCGTGGTCTCGGCGAGCGCGCGGATGGAGGCGGGGTGAGTCTCCAGGATGGTGCGTAAAAGGGCGCGGTTCTCGTCGCTCAATATCTCGGTGAGAGACCGCATGGAGGTGAACCACACCTTGGGCTCGTCCGGCCGTGGGCGATAGTCCCCACGCGCAATCGCATAAACCCGCTCCCGAATCTTCTCCTGCGACATGATCCCAATCGTGATCGCGCTCATGGCTGTCTCTCTTGTATGATTCTGTCCACTGCGGCGAAAAAATCCTTCATTAACTCATAGGCATTCCGGAATGCGTAAGGGACGCCTATGTCCGTGGCATGGCGGTGTTGGTGATCGTACGCCACGATACGCCCGGCGTATCGCCCTTGCTGTGAGGGGTCTGGTGCGTGGGCGTTATCGAATCCCATGACGTGTGTCCCGCGCGCGTCGCGTAACGTCAAGGCATAGCGCACGCCGCGCGGAATCATGGGCGACGGTTCCACGCGCCATGCATTGATCTTGACCCAGTAGCCGCCCTCTTGCGCCAGGACGTGCCCGCTCAGTTCCAGAAGCGTATCGATCCCAGTCGGGTCCGCCATGCCTAAAATAGTATCACTGGATGATATGCGTCCCCAACGCCAATTTCCGTTGTCGGCGGTAAAGGCGGTCCCTATATGGGGCGATGTCGGATGAGGATAAGACGATGAACCAAAAGGTAGGCGACTCATATCCGCGTGCCGCTTAGCGCACCATTTTCCGCTGCATGGAAAGGTCCGCCCTGAAGCATCTCTTCCACGGCGCCATGACGGCGTCTCGCCGCAAACCCTTCCCACACGGGCCGCATTGGAGTACCGCCAGGTTCTGGAATGGCCGATCGGGTATCGCCGCCTTCGTTCCGCCGTCACAGACATGACATTTCATGGCGTTCTCCCCTGCCGGAAATCGGCTTATTATTCCGACGGATCGGCTCGTTCGCCATGGCAACGCGTCCAGCAGATCCTTGCACGTCTACGGCAATGAAACGAGGAATCCTTTCCCTATTATGATGATCGGCGCTCTATCGATGTCCTGTATGCGGCGGCGCGGAACTGATCCCCGACACGCGCAACCTGCCTTATACCTACAAGGGGGAGACCACCACCATCCCGGCGGTGACGGGCAAGTCCTGCCCGGTGTACGGGGAGGTGATTCTGGAGCCCGGCGAATCGGATCGCGTCATGCGCGAGATGAAGGCGTTTGCCAAGGAGGTCAATGCCGCCGTCGTCGATCCCGTCTTCACCGTCCTAATCCCCCGATCCCCTTGTAGACTAAGGGCGCAAGGAGGCGCGCCTGAATTTCCGCCCCCTGCAAATAAACCAAGGCCTCCATTCCGCGAGGGTCAAACGGGATACCCGCATGGCTTCCATAAAGTGGCTTTGGGGGGTGGCTACCCTCACTCCCACTATCGCCGTGGCCAGTCATCTCGGGGTCGTGAATTTTGCGAATGGCTCCACCCAGCCCGCAAAGATTCCTGGGGAGTTGGTGGCCCGGGCGCAAGTGGCAAGGCGCAAGCCCGGACACGTTGTGCCGTTGCGTGGTGGTGGGGGCACCGGTCGGTGCGCCGGCCTGCAACTTCGTTTCGTCAGGTGAGCGCACGGCGGTCATCCGCGACGATCTGGTTGCGGCCGGCATTCCTCGTAAAAAAGATCGTCGGCCAGTACGCCGGGATCGTCCACCGTGGATCGGCGTCGGCCGGCCGTGCGGTGATCGTGGACGCGGCCACGTGCGCGGCCTTGGGGTTCCCCCGGCCCGCACCGGTGAAGGCGGCCTTGCGTCGTCTGAGACGCAAGCGAGGCGCTGGTTGTTCGTTGTACCCGAATGAGGGGCGCGGGCGCCGTTGGTGATAATTCCCAAGGTCTGCGGCCACGGATCTTTGATTCGCCAGCACCGTCCGGCGGTTCGGACGTTGATCGGGGGCGATAGCCGAAAGGGCCCCGCCACCGATGGCCCATGGGGTCCCGCGGTTCGCCGATCCGCAGCCTTGCGCAAAGTAACCGGCCTTGCGGCGCCCGAGTGCGCCGGCCGCTACCGGCCCTTGGCCGTCACCCGGCGGATTCGCGGCTGCCACAGTGCGGCCTCTGCGGCCGGCAAGGGTGTCTGCCACGCCCTTTCCGCGGGCTACGCAAATCGCTCCTATCTCTTTGCTCGATAAGGAGAATGCGCCTTGTTGGCGGGGGCAATCCAGTGTCTAGCATGAATCCTGCAAGGTCCTGGCCATAAAGCCGGTCCTTGTGAGCCGGCGCACTGGGCGTGGGGGTTTATGGTCATGATGGGCGGGAACCCGCGGACGGGCGCGCGGGGTGCGGGCTTTACCTTGATCGAGGCGATGGTTGTGATTGCCATCATCAGTGTCCTGGCGGCGATCGCCATCCCGGTGTATGAGCGCTACACCGCGGTCGCCAGGGCCCAGGACGTAGCCGAGGATTTCCACGCGGCGATCAGCGCGGTGACCGATGCCATTTCAGGCGCGCAGGCCGGGCAGGCCACCCTGATTGCCCTCGGGAACACGCAGGGGGTACCGGCGGCCGCGCCGGCCTCGGGGGCCGAGGCCCCCGTCCTCAGTGATCGCTTGACGGACCCCGTGGCCTTTGCCACGACCGGCGGGGCCTCTTCCATCAATTTTGCCTATATCGGGTCGAGCGGCACCACGTTTACCGCGCCCACCTATTGCGGGGAAGTGGATATCGTGGGTGAAGGACCCAAGGCGCTGGCAACGGCCACGGGTGCCTGGATCAATCCCGGCATCACGCGCTCGGTGTATCTCAGTGTCGGGGTGGGCCGTACCTGCGGGAACGATGCGGCCCTGGGTCAGGATATCATTAATGCGATCGTCGCCAACGGGTCGAGTGCGTCCCTTCCCATGACCGACAATGCCGGGCGTACCGTCAGCCCCTGTCTGTCGGGGGTGGCGGCCTGTTATGCCGAAGTGGGCTCCAACGGTTCCATTACGCACTAGCCTGGATGCCCACGTTAGGTCATGTGTTAACACCACGCCGACACTGAGCGGGGAAAAGCGCCAAATTCCTCGAGTTGGACCGCGATCAAGGAAAACATCTTCTCCTCATTGTTAGGTGGTTCGTTAATCTATAAACAGAGACCCACGAGGTTTATCCGTGTTCCATGAATGGGTAACGCGATAATGTGGCTTATTGTGAAGGAGTCCTTGCATTTCTTGTGGGATGCGTGCGACTAT
>JAJZZU010000237.1 GCA_021797365.1 Pseudomonadota bacterium
GCTCGGCCTTGTATGCCAGTTGTCGCCGGAACTCGAAGAAGCCCATGTCGGCCATGGAACGGGCCAGAGGGCGGTTCGCCATCATGCCGCGCCCATTCAAGTCCTCGATGCCGATGGTAGGAAACCCGCCTGGTAACCTCTGACGTGAGCTTGTGCAGGGCATCCGCCCGGATGTTGGCGATGCGGGCGTGGAACCGGGACAGTTCAGCCCTGGCCTTTTTCGTATTCTCCGATACCGGCAACCGCACGCCTTTCGGAATGGGCGCGTTGGCCACCAACCCCAGTTTCCCCTTGGCGGCTTTGTGTTTGCGCGACAGGCTGCGGGATAGGCGCTTTAGGCGCTTGAGCAACGCCTTGTGCGGTTTGGGGCCGACGACCTTCTCTCCCGTCGAGAACGTTGCCAATGCCGACACCCCCAGATCCACCCCCGTCGCACCTTGGTTTTCAGTGCGGCGCTTGGGTGAATCTTCGGTGTCTGCGGTGAGACTAACAAACCAGCGGTCGGCCACACGGGAGACCGTGGCCGACAGGAGCTTGCCCGTAAAGCGCAACGACTCCCGCATCCGCACCCACCCAAGGTTGGGGATGCGCATGCGGCTGTGGTTCGTCGTTTCTGATATTTTGTTTATACTGCTCGCCATGACGGTGTTCCTACCGGCCTGCCGCCCACCCAGCCCTGCGGAGGTCGTACTCGCCTAGGAGAGCGGCCGGTCCCTGTCCTCTTACCTACTGACCCACGCCGAGACGCAGCAGATCGACATCGTCGACGACCAGGGCGGTCCATCCGGTTCAGGTCCCGGTGTCGGCGCTAAGGCTGCTCGCGGACGTCCTGACCGAGATCGGCGAGGACAACGCGGTCACCATCATCCCGATCCATGCCGAGCTCACGACGCAGGAACCCGCCGACGTGCTCAATGTCTCCGGACCGATCCTGGTTCAACTGCTGGAACGCGGCGAGATCCCGTTCCACAAGATCGGCACCCACCGCCGCGTCCGCTACCAGGACGTCATCGCGTACAAGGAGCGCATCGACGCCGAGCGCCACAAGGCCCTCGACTTTTCCTGCGGAGAACCAGTACTCGACGAATGGCTCAAACGTCGGGCGATGACCAATCAGCAAAGCGGTGCCAACCGCACCTTCATGGTCGTTGATCAGGACGACTGCGTTCATGGGTACTACGCGATGGCCGCGGGGGCGGTCGCACACCGTCTGGCTACCGGCGCGGTTCGCCGCAACATGCAAGACCCCGTTCCGGTCCTGGTGCTGGCCCGGCTGGCCGTCGACACCCGCGCTCAGGGGCACAAACTCGGCGGAGCCATGCTTCAGGATGCCGTGCAACGGGCGGTGATGGTCTCACAGAACGCCGGCGTCCGGGCGTTGCTCGTGCATGCCATTCACGATCGCGCCAAACAGTTCTACGAGCACTACGGCTTCCAGGGCTCGCCGACCGAGCCGTTCACGCTGATGCTACGGTTGGACAACGTCTAGCCATGACGGGTGCGGGTTCGATTTCCGGTTCGGGAATCGAACCCACATCGGAAAGCAGACGCGGTTGAAAGGCCATTCCGGTAACCAGTCCACCAGAAGAATCGCTCGACCATCTGCCGATCCCAGCGCGCCAACCCCTCGCTTTTCGCAGCAGCCAGCAGGATCTATCAACTTGCCGGAACGCTGGTAACATGTCTTTTCAACGCGGTTTGGTGCAGGCTGCCGCCCCACCACCAATATAACCTAAAACGGCAGTTGACCGCTCCCAGCCCTCCCTATCCGGGCACCAATAAGGCGGCCGGATAGGTTCGTCCTCGGAGGAATTTGGCGAACGCGCGCTTCAAAATGAGGGCGAGGCGCTCGATGTCGGTCAACTGCTCCGCAGTCGACTTCAGGATACTCAAGAAGGCCGCCAGACGGGTCAACACCGCTTGAATCGTCGCCTGTTTCGCATGTTGACTGGTAATCGTGAGCGTCGTCTGGCCGCCGTGTTGAGTCTTCGTGGCTACCCCGTGGAGTAAGAGCGGTCGACTGGTAATCGCTTCGCGATGCTTGTGGGGATTGGCGAGCCGCACAAAAAGATTCCACCAGCAGGGACGAAAAACCATTTCCTGCATGCTTACCGGAAGGACACGGCCACATCCGGATTGTGCCAGGCGATCATCGCCTTGATGCCACCCCATGACACCTATATCGAGACCCACTTAGGCGGCGAGGCGATCATGAAGCGCAAGCCCCCGGCACGACGCAACATCGGCATCGACCACCATGCGGGGGGCGCTGGCGCAGTTTCAGTGCGATTACCCGGTAGAGTTGGTGCACGGCTGTGCCCATCCATTCCTGGCAGACTTCCCTGCGCCAGTTCGGCCAGTCTCCGGCCTGCCGGATGTACTTGTAATCGCCGCTGTTCATGCGGCGATTATGGGCGGTATTCTCCGCATTGGCAAGTTATTCACCGCATAAAATACGGCGATGAAGGCACCATTCGCCGCATGGGCATGGAAGATGAGGGGGACACGCCGCACACCTCAGGAATGGGTGTCAATGCTTGTGTTTTTGGATGTGCCGGCGTGCCCTCGTAACTTCGCGCCTTTATTGAATTGCGCCATCCAGGCTGGCGCGATTTCGTTTTCTGCGCCATAATTGCGCCACGCAACCAGCGAATCGCGCCACACACCCCATGGCCACTCCAGAAGAACTGCTGAAAAGCATCCAATCCGTCCCGGAGGGGCTCTCCATCGCCGCCATCCTGAGCCGGCATCCAGGGCTAGCGCGCCGGACAGCCCAGCGTTGGATCAACGAACTGGTGGCGGAGGGCCGTGTCAAGCCCTTGGGTGCAGGGCGGGCACGTCGCTACGCAGTTGCGCCTACGCCTCTGACACCCTCGGCCACGGGCGAGGAGGCTTTTCCCCAGCACATCCCGCTTTCGGTCAACAGTCGGGACATCCTCGCCTATATCGACCAGCCGCTCACGGCACGCAGGCCGGTGGGCTACCAGCGCGATTTTCTGGATGCCTACCAACCCAACCGCACTTGGTATCTGCCGGAACCGCTGCGGCGACAGCTGCGCAAGATGGGTGATACCGGCCAATTGATGCTGCCGGCCGGGACCTATGGTCGCGCCGTCCTGAACCGCCTCTTGATCGATCTGTCCTGGGCGTCCAGCCACCTGGAAGGCAATACGTACACCCGGCTCGACACCCGGGAGCTGATCGAGCACGGCCGGGCCGCACAGGGCAAGGCCGCCCTCGAAACGCAGATGATCCTGAACCACAAGGCCGCCATCGAACTCCTGGTCGAAAACGCCGACACGGCCGGATTCAACCGGTTCACGCTGCTTAACCTGCACAGTGCTCTTTCGGAAAACCTCCTGCCCAATCCCGCCGACGAGGGCCGCCTGCGACAGCATGGGGTGGAGATCGGCAAGAGTGTCTATCGTCCGCTGGCCGTGCCAGCCCAGATCGAAGAATTGCTCGACCTCCTGCTGGACAAGGCGAACCACATCGAGGACCCCTTCGAACAGTCCTTTTTCGTCATGGTCCACTTGCCTTATCTGCAACCCTTCGCCGACGTCAACAAACGCACCTCGCGGCTCGCGGCAAACTTGCCGCTAATCCGCGCCAATCTCTGCCCGCTGACCTTTCTCGACGTGCCAGAACAGGCGTACAGCCGTGCCGTGCTCGGGGTCTACGAGATGACAAGGGTGGAACTGCTGCGCGACCTGTATGTCTGGGCCTACGAGCGCTCGACCCAGGAATATCTCGCCATCAAGCAGGATCTCGCCGAGCCCGACCCGCTACGGCTGGCCTGGCGCGAGGTGATCAAGCGGTCGGTCCGCGAAGTCGTCCGGCAACCCGAGCGTGCGCCGCTCGAGGTCATCGAGGAATGCCTGTCGGGGCGCGGCCTCGGCGCCGACCGGAACAACGTCAGGGCCCTGGTGATCGAGGAACTCCGGCGACTGCACGAGGGCGTGCTGGCGCGTTACGGACTGCGTCCATCCGAGTTCAGCGAATGGCAGTCGCGCCCGCGGCGGGTGTGAGTCCGTCCCTGCATTTGCCCCCCGAAAGTAAGCGCTCCATAAACCCCACCCTGCCGCGGTTCCCCTGACCCCGTTACGCTTCCCGCCCATCACAGTGATGGAGGAGGAACGCATGACCACGACCCGACGATCGGCGGCATCGACTGGATCACGGCCTTGAAGAGCGCCTCCATACGCGCCCTGGTGGAGGACAAGACCATCCAGCCCGACCTCTCATTGCCGGCCGCACATTGTAGACATCGTGGCCTATGGCCGGTCGATGAACGGAATCTGGCCGAGATCACCCACCCCGACTATCCCGGGGAGCGGCTCGTGGCCTGTCGCAACCCCGAGCTTGCGAAGCTCAGGCGCCATAAGCGCGAGGAGTGCTCCGTGCCACCGAGGAGGTGCTACGCACGATCCAGGCCCGCATAGAAGCCGGCCGTCTGAAGGGGCAGGACAAGATCGGCGTGGCGGTCGGGCGCATCGTAAATCGCTATAAGATGGCCAAGCACTTCACCCTCACGATCACCGACACAAGCCTCACCTTTGTCCGTAAGGACGACGCCATCGCCGCCGAGGCGGCGCTCGATGGGCTCTATATCATCCGCACCTCGGTCCCATCCGAGCGGTTGGATGCGGCCTGCTGCGTGCGCCATTACAAATCCTTGTCTCAGGTCGAACGCGCCTTTCGGCATTGCCGGCCGTGGACAA
>JAJZZU010000012.1 GCA_021797365.1 Pseudomonadota bacterium
ATACGGCAACCGAGGTCGCGGTGCTCGGCGTGTCGGCGGCGATGGCCCGGCACGGCGCCGTGTCGCTTGCCCAGATCATGGTATTCCCCCTGCTTTTTACCGCCGGCATGACCTTGCTCGACACGCTTGACGGGCTTGCTGTGGCGCGCCTCTACGACTGGGCGGTGCGTAATCCCGGGCACAGAGATCGCCTGAACAGGGCCTTGACCGGTTGCGGGGTACTGGTGGCGTTCATGGTCAGTATCTGGGAGTGGACGCGGTTATGGGGCGCCACCCAGGGCGTATTGACCGCATCGAAGAGTCCAGGCAGTCTGGATTTCAGTGCCGCAGGCGGGATGTTCACGGCGGTCTTGCTGGCCGCGTGGCTCGTGGGGTGGCTCTGGTATCGGAGAGGCGCGGCCGCTTGCGCGGCGGGTCCGCAGGCGCCATCCACAAAAGGCGCGATCGAAACGACGGATGCGCAGGCTCCTGCCTCAGATCAAATGGCGATGGACGCCGACGTGAACTGACGGGCGCGCTTGGCGCCGCCCTCGGCAATTCTTCGATCCCGCCATCGCGGCCGGCGGGGTCAGGACTCAGGGAGGCTATCGTGACGCTTGCGCTGACGGACAAGGAACTCAAGGATATCGACGATTACTGGGCCGCCGCCAACTATCTGTGCGTAGGTATGCTGTATTTGCGGGACAATCCGCTCTTGCGGACGCCGCTACAGGCGCAACACATCAAGCGTCGTCTGCTCGGCCACTGGGGATCGGATCCCGGACAGAATTTCGTCTGGGTGCACTTGAATCGGCTGATCCGCCATCGCGACCTGAATGTTGTCTATATCAGTGGACCGGGGCACGGCGCGCCGGCCACACTGGCGAACGCCTACCTGGAAGGGACCTACAGCGAGGTGTACCCGGACCGCAGCCCAGACGAATCGGGCATGAAGCGGTTCTTTACGCTCTTCTCGCATCCGGCGGGTGTCGGCAGCCACTGCACGCCGGAGACCCCCGGATCCATTAATGAGGGGGGTGAGCTCGGTTACAGCCTGTCGCACGCCTTCGGGGCCGCCTTCGACAACCCCGATCTGCTGGTGGTCCCGGTAATCGGTGATGGCGAGGCCGAGACCGGCCCGATGGCCACGTCGTGGCACAGCAACAAGTTTCTGAACCCGGCACAGGATGGCGCGGTCCTGCCGATTTTGCACCTCAACGGATACAAGATCGCCAACCCGACCATCCTCGCCCGCATCTCCCCGGAGGAGTTGTTGGATCTCTTTCGCGGGTATGGATACACGCCCTATCTTGTGGAAGGCAGCGACCCCGCGGCCATGCACCGGGCGATGGCGCAGACCTTGGATACCTGCGTCGATTTGATCCAGCAGATCCAGACGCGGGCGCGGGCGGACGGTCCGGGCGTGCGGCCTCGCTGGCCCATGATCATTCTGCGCACCCCCAAGGGCTGGACGGCGCCCAAGGATCTGGACGGGCACCACATCGAAGGCTTCTGGCGCGCCCATCAGGTCCCGATCCTGGACGTCGCCGACAATCCCCGACATCTTGCCGTTCTCGAGGCGTGGATGAGAAGCTACAGGCCGCAGGAGCTGTTCGACGCGCAAGGGCGCCTGATCCCGCGGTTGCGGGCGCTCGCACCCGTAGGTGTCCGCCGGATCAGCGCCAACCCGCATGCCAATGGCGGCCTTTTGCGCGCGCCCCTGAATCTTCCCGATGTGCACGCCTATGCCGTTCCCGTTCCCAATCCCGGCCACGCCTACATGGAGAGCACCTATGTCCTGGGACAATTCCTGCGCGACGTGATGCGCGGCAATCGGGGGCGGTTTCGGGTGTTCAGTCCCGATGAGAATGCCTCGAATCGGCTGCAGGCCATTTACGAGGTCTCGAAGAAGGCGTGGATGGCCAACGTGCTGCCCGAGGACAGTGACGGCAGTGAGCTGTCCCCTGACGGGCATGTGATGGAGATGCTGAGCGAGCACACCCTCGAGGGGTGGCTTGAAGGCTACGTCCTGACCGGGCGCCACGGGTTTCTCAGTACTTACGAAGCCTTTGCCCATATCATCGATTCTATGGTCAACCAGCATGCCAAGTGGCTGGCCAAGTGCAAGACCGAGGTGCGCTGGCGCGCCTCGGTACCGTCCCTCAATATCCTTCTGAGCTCGACGGTGTGGCGCCAGGACCACAATGGTTTTACGCATCAGGATCCGGGTTTTCTGGATGTCATCACCAACAAGGAGGCGATCGTGACGCGCATCTACCTGCCGCCCGACGCCAACTGCCTGTTGCATGTCGCGCGCCATTGCCTGGAGAGCACGGATTACGTCAACGTCATTGTCGCCGACAAGCAGGCCCACCTGCAGTTCCTCGACATCGAGGCTGCGGCCCGTCATTGCGCGAAGGGCATCGGCATCTGGCCGTGGGCATCAAGCGATGCCGACGCGGAACCGGATGTGGTGATCGCGAGCGCCGGCGACATCGTCACCGCCGAGGCGCTGGCCGCCACGGCGATTCTGCGGGCGGCGTTACCGGATCTGCACATCCGCTTTGTCAACGTGGTGGATCTGTTTAAGCTGCAACCCAATACCGAGCATGCGCATGGTCTATCGGACCGGGATTTCGACAGCCTGTTTACGCGCGACAAGCCGGTGATATTCAATTTTCATGGTTATCCGCAGTTGATTCACAAGCTCACCTATCGGCGCGCCAATGAAGTCAACATCCACGTCCGGGGCTACAAGGAGAAGGGCAGCATCAATACGCCGATGCAGCTTGCGATCAACAATCAGGTCGATAGGTTCAATCTGGTCATCGATGTCATCGATCGTGTACCACGGCTGGTGAGCGCGGGCGCGCACCTGAAAGAGCATATGAAAGATCAGATCATCGAGCATCTCCGCTACGCTATGGAGGAGGGCACGGACCGGCCCGATGTCGTGGGTTGGACGTGGCCCTTTTAGGGCCGGACGGCTGCCATAGGCCCGTGTTTCAGGGGCCGTCTAGCAGCCGGTGGCTGTGCCGGGCAATCATCAGGTCTTCATGCGTAGGGATGACGCGCACCGTGACCGGACTGCCGGGCGCGGAGATGGTATCCGCATCGCGGATGTTGGCATCAGTATCAAGGACGACACCGAGATGACCGAGACCCTGGGCGATGGCTTGGCGTACTGGTGCAGCATGCTCGCCGATGCCGCCGGTAAAGACTAACGTATCGACGCCGTCCATGGCCGCGGCCAGGGCGCCGGCTGCCTTGCGCGCCTGATAGCAGAACATGTCGACGGCTTGGGCGGCATGGGGGTCGGTGGTGCGTTCATGCAGCAGGCGCTGCATGTCGGCGGTAGTTCCGGATACGCCGCATAGACCCGAGTGGTGATTGACGAGATCCTCAAGAGTCCGGTGGCTGTAGGCATTTTTCGCAAGCAGGTAGAGCAGTACGCCAGGGTCGAGATCGCCGCTACGGGTGCCCATCATGAAGCCGCCAGCGGGCGTCAACCCCATGGTCGTGTCGATGGGTCTCCCATCGGCCACGGCCACCATGCTCGCGCCGTTGCCCAGGTGGGCGATGATCGCCCGCCCGTGTCGTGCCGCAGGCGCCAGTACGCTCATGATGTATTCGTAGGAGAGCCCGTGAAAGCCGTATTTACGCACGCCTTCGTCCCAGAGGTCGCGCGGCAGCGCTAGGCGCGCGGCGATCTCGGGGAGCGTGGCGTGGAAGGCGGTGTCCATGCAGGCGACCTGTGGCAGCCGCGGGTAATGGTGGCTGACGGCTTCGATGACGTCGATTTCGGTGGGCAGATGCAATGGCGCAAAGTGCGCCGCGCCGCGCAGGTCGCGCAGAAACAGCGCATCGATGCGCGCGTGCCGGACGTGGTGCGGTCCTCCGGAGACCAGGCGGTGGCCGACGGCCCGCGGTACCGTGATGTGGTGCGTAGCCAGTAATTCGAACAACGCGCCGATGGCGGCGCGTTGATCCGGCATCGTGTCGGTCGGCGTACGAGTCATGCGCTTGCCCATCTGTAGCCAGCTGTGGTTGTCCGGGCCGCCGATGTCTTCCACCGCCCCGCGGGCCAGCAAATCCTCCCGCGTATCGTCTACGGCATAGAGCGCGAACTTGAGGGATGAGGATCCGCTATTGATGCAGAGAATCGGTGCCAATGCCGACATAGATGGGACCCCCGTCGAGGTGTGCGCCGTGGCGCACCTGTTTGCCGGCCGTGGCCGCGTCATGGTCCCAGTATAGGACGTCAGGGTGCGGGAGGCATCTTGCGGATAGGTCGGCGCACCACGCCGCCTTGTCGTGATGCCGGACACGAAAGGCCCGACATAGGCCTTGTGAGGTCGATTACCTGGCGGCGGCCTGACGGGCGGACCCGCAGGCTTACGCGACTACGCGCGGGCGAGGCGCCTCATAGGCCGATCGCGCCGGTCACCGTTCGTCGGGACAAGGCCCTGTTCACGGACCGCTTGGGCCTTCGGGCCCAAAGAAAGGCCGCGGGCTTTGGCAGAAAGCGTCCCTATTCAGCGCCCGACAGGGGCCGGGAAGCAGCATAGCCGCGCACGGCGTCGCCGTCACGGTGCCCTCGGCTGTGACCCGTGGCGTGCAGCGCATTCAGGGCACCCCGCAGGGGCAGACCCGCATCCGCGTGTAACCGGCTCCCTATGGAACAATGGCGCGCTAAACGCGGGCCTCCAACGGAAGAACCATAATCTCATTCCGGCATTTATTTCTGTCGTCGGCCCAAGCAATATCTATCCATTCATACACGTCGTTCATTCCTTACCGGCGTGCAACACTGCTACGGTTCTAGACGGCGTTCGCACATCTGCGTACCGCTGCCGGTATGCAGACATCATGCTCCCGTAATGGGTCGATCTCATTACCCTATAGATTATGCGTGTAAAGGCCATAAAATCGGCCCGCACACACTCTGCGAGATAGGATGCGCCGCGAAAATCTATGCGACCGATGCGTGGACTAAAACGAGCGACCAGTGGAAAAGTATTTTCCGATAAGCGTGGTCTTATAAGGGGACAGGCCAAAGCGGCGGGCGGCGCCGGTCGCCGACTGACAAAGGATGTCTGCGGCGACAGGCGTATGCGTTGACAAGGATGCCCCGGCGCGCTGCGGTCTGTTGACAGGCGTCCGCGTGGCACCATTTCCATGGTGTCACGCGGGCCACATCATTAAAGACAGTGCAAGGAGCGCTCCGATATGACAACGCCCATGTTTCATCGTGCGATAGCCATAACGAATCGTCGTAGACCTGTCCATAGTGCCATCCCTACCAATAGCGGGAGCGCATTGGCGCCGCCGCGAACGCCATCCCCGTCATTACCAAGCGCGCTCCCTTCCGCGGCCAGGCGCCATCGCTCCCGACGCCGCACGCCACTGCACCGCCAACACGGCATGCCGGCGTCGGGAGACACGGCGCATCCGCCTGATTATACGCGTGCCGTGGCAAAAAGACCGGCGTGTCCGCGCGTGTTGCCGTGAAAGTGGCGTCACAATGAAAGTGACATCACATAAGCGGCTACAGGCACGCCCCATCACCGGGCCCTTTTTACGGGGCCTCGGGTAAGGCGCCTTTCGATACCGGTTATTGACCTACGGCCCCACGCCATTTCTATTGCGAGCCAGTTGCATGGGCAGGCAGGTTCTCGCCGCCGTCCATAGGACGGTCAGTCGTTGCGGGCGATGTCCTGCCTCGGAACCTTAGTATGGCGAGCGGCGTAGAGAGATCGCTACGTACCCAAAGAGGATTTCATGTCATTCGCAAAGCGATTAGGCGGTTTTGTGTTCGCCACGGTCGTGACGTTCGCGATTGGGCTCGTCGTCGCCCTGTCGGGCGCCCCCGTCTCGACCCGCTCCGAGGCCTACATGAGCCTTTTCATGGTGCTCATTCTGCTTGCCCTGCGAGAACTCGGAAAGAGGATTGCGTTTCGCGAGCCGGGCATCACACCCATTCGCATCCTCAGCATCTTTATCGCGATATTCCTCACTGCGCGTTACCTTATTTGGCGCGTGCAATTCACGATCGGCGGGCATGGCGATCTAAGCACTGTGGCGGGCGTCTTGCTTTTGGGGGCCGAGATGTATTCGGCGGGTTTTGCGCTTCTCGGTTACTTTGTCAACGTCAATCCGCGCTGGCGTAAGGGCGTATCACTACCGCCGGATCAGCCGTTGCCTGCCGTTGATGTGGTGGTGCCCAGCTACAATGAGGGCGCCGACATTCTGGAGGTGACATTGTTGGGCGCCCTCAACATGCGCTACCCGCAAGACCGGTTGCGTGTGCATTTGCTCGATGATGGCGGTACCGATGACCGCTGCAAGAGGCCTGACATCGGCGAGCAGTCGCGCGCCCGGCGCCGGGCGTTACAGGCGCTTTGCGAACGCCTTGGGGTGAGCTATCACACGCGCGTTCACAACGATCATGCCAAGGCGGGCAATATCAACGCGGCAATTCGTGATTTGACAGGCGAGCTTATGGTGATCTTGGATGCCGATCACGTGCCGACCGTGGATTTTCTGGAAAAGACGGTCGGGTTTTTTGTCAAGGATCCGAAATGCTTTTTGGTACAGACCCCTCATAGCTTCATAAATCCCGATCCCATAGAGCGCAATCTCGCGACGTTCGACGATTCGCCGGCGGAGACGGAACTCTTTCACAACACCATACAGGCCGGTCTGGATGGATGGAACGCCTCGTTTTTCTGCGGATCGGCGGCGGTCATGCGTCGTAGCGCGCTGCTTGAGGTCGGCGGGATCCAGGGGGATACCATAACGGAAGATGCAGAGACCGCGATGATATTGCATGCCAAGGGGTATCGTAGCGTATTTCTGAACGAATCCTTGAGCGTCGGTCTGCAGCCCGAGACGGTCATGAGTTTCATAGCGCAGCGCGTGCGATGGGCGCAAGGGGCCTTGCAGCTTCTGCGTTTCAAGAATCCGCTCGCATTGAGAGGTCTGCGCTGGACGCAGAGAATGGCCTATCTCGCGAGTTTTTCGTATTGGTTCTTTCCATTCTCTCGCGTGATCACGATCCTGGCGCCATCGTTGTTCCTGCTTTTTGGGGTCATGGTCTACAACGCGACTACAGAGCAGTACGCCATCTACGGGATCCCGTATTTCCTTTCGACCATGGTATTCGCGGATCTGGTGTTCGGAGAGATTCGTTGGCCGATGATGTCGGATGTCTACGAAATGGTACAAACGCCTCTGGCCCTACCTGCCTTGGCGGCCACGTTGCTAAGGCCGCGCAAACTTACGTTTCGTGTAACGCCGAAGGGGGAATCCCTTGAGCGGGACTTTGTGGCGCGCGTGGCATGGATTCAATACGCATTTCTGATCGTACTTGTGTCATCGCTCGCCGGAGGCGTATGGCGCTGGCTCTATCACCCGCATGAGCGGCCGCAGTTGGTGTTTACCATGATGTGGGAGTTCGTGAACATGCTGATTGTGGCGGCGGCCGTAGGTGTGACGCTGGAACGTAAGCAGCAGCGCAAGGATTTTCGCATCGTTCCAGACGAACCAATTCCGGCGGTTATGATCGCGGCCGATGGGAGGCGTATGGCGGCGCGCATAAAGGATCTGTCGGTGGGAGGGGCGTTTATCGAGATCAGCGATCCGGTACTGGCGGCGCGCGGTTTCGCTATCGATGAACGTGTCACGGTGGCGGTGGTGAGCGATCGCGCAGGGCAGCATGTGACGTTCATTCCGGCGCGCGTGACTCGGGATATATGGGGCAAGGTCGGGGTGGCGTTCGTCTTTGGCGGGAGTTCCGAGAAGGCCGATGTCGTGCACCTGATCTATGGCCGCAGCGAGGATTTGCGGGCGCGGCTTGGCAGGCGGCGAAGGCGTGTGTCGTTGGCCCAGGCCTATGCCTATATGGGCCGCAAGGCCGTTGCCGGGTTACTGGCTAATGTCCGATTCGTGATGCGCCTTGGGTGGGATGGGGCGGCGTATGCCCCTTATCGGATCGCCGGGACGCGGCGGCGGGTTTCGCGTCTGTGAGGATGAGAGGCATGACAGAAGTCACGATAGAAGTGCCGATCCGGGCACAAGGGCCGGCTCATAGAGCGGGAAGGTGGTTGGCGGGCATGCTGTCGCTCCTCTTGGCATGGGGTGGCGTACGTGCCGCTTATGCGGCGGGGGCGGTGCGCCATGGGGGCGCGGTGATGGTGAACGCACCCTTATCCAGCCTTGTCGGCGGCAAGAAGACGGTTATGTTGCGTCCTGGGCAAGACGCCGCGAATGTCTACTGGCGCGTGGCCTCTCATCATGAAGCGCGGGATGCCACACTGGAGATCCACTATCTGGTAAGCCCCAATACGCCCAAGGGGTCGCAGTTGGCGGTGGCGGTCAATGGCAAGATCATGGGCGCGATCGTTGTGCATGCGCATCTCCCGCGTGGCCGGTTTACATTGCGTCTGGGTCGCCGGGCTTGGGGTCATGGGCGCTATGACATACGGATCACCGAGATGCCAGGGGCGGCCCCCGTCGCGACACCGACTCAGTCTGGGAACATGTGGGCACAGATCGACTACAGTGCCTCGCAATTGCGTTATAGGTCGTACTTCATTCCCTGGCGGCATCTCAATTTTGGCGCGTTGCGCGCGGTCTTGGCGGGGTCTTCGCACCATTCGATGATGAAGCTTGACATGGCTCTGTACGGTGCGGTCACGCCGACGCTCATGACCGCCTCGCAGGAGGCGGTGGCCGGGCTTGCGCTACGCAGTCGGGCGCACCTGCAGGTGCGGGTCGCTGAGGGCGCTAAGTCATCGCCCCTTGTGCGCGGCGCAAGATCCGCCGTCAGCGTCGTTCTCGGGCCCGCTGCGCGGCTTCCGGCGTTCGCATTGCCGGCAACACCGATCGCCGGTCCCACGGTCCTGCTGGTACGCAATCCCATGCGTCCCGCCGACGCCCTCCTGGTGTTCACCGGCGAGGATGGCGCGCAGGTATTGAGGGCGGCGCGCGCCTTCGCGCTGACGAGGATGGTCTTGCCCCTCGGTCACGAATGGATCATTACCGGGAGTCGAGCAATATCCCGTACGCACCGGGGTTCGAGGGGCGTCGCCTATCCTGGCGAGAGGATCAGTCTGCGTAAGTTGGTCGGGCGCAATGCCCATCTTGGGGTCCCGCGCGCCGTTATTCCGATCCGGTTCTGGATGCCGGGCGGACTGTTTGCCTCTCGCCAAAGCAATATGAGGCTCTGGCTGACGATGGCCGCCAAGCCTCGGACCCTTAGCGGACACCGGCCGGTGATTACCGTAACTGCCAACCACCATTGGATCTCGGAATGGACGCTGACACCCGGTGTTGCGCGCTATCAGACCACGATCCCCTTCTCGGCGCTCGTGGCCGGCCGGAATCGTGTGAGTTTTCATATATCGGGGGGCAAGGCCGCTCTCTTCCCGGGGTCCGTGCTGCGGCTCCCGAACACCCAGCGCTACGCCGTTTTACCGGACCTTGCGCTATGGCGGCGCACGGGCTTTCCGCTTGCGGTCGACGGCCTGGGTCAACACTTGTCGGTGTGGTATGCGGCGCGTCGACCGGCCGATTGGTCCGCGGGTTTGACCCTGTTTGCGCGTCTCGTGCAGGCCTCGCGTTCGCCCTTGCCGGGCGCCGTGGCGACCTTCACCATGCCTGTCCGTGGCAATGCGCTGGCGGTCGGCACTCTCACATCCCTCGGCCGCCACTGGCTTGCGGCAAGCCCTATCCGTCTGGGCTCAAGGGGCATGGTCCGCGAGGCGGCCGGCGCCAGGGGTCATGGACACGCGTGGGCGGGGGCGAGTCGCCTGGGGGCCGGCCGCTATCTGCTGGAGTCCCGGACGCCCTACCGGCACGGTGTCATGGTGACGCTGCTGGCAAACCATGTGGCCTGGCTGCCCGCAGCCGCCTCGCGGCTGGTGATGCCCGAGAATTGGCGCATTCTGCGCGGCGATCTCGCCTGGGAAAAGGCCAGCGGGCGATACGCATCGACCAGGATCGGTCATCGTTTCGTGTATGGCCGGCGCAAGACCGGATGGTTCTGGGTGTTTGTGTTCTCGATGCGTCCGTGGCTGTGGGTCGCGGCCGCAT
The DNA here is from genome assembly GCA_021797365.1 of Pseudomonadota bacterium. The sequence continues at coordinate 10,075 of JAJZZU010000012.1, forward strand.
CGGGCGTCATATTGTTCGCGGCGGTGCTGGTGTGGATGCATGCCTTGCGCAAGCGGGCGCAATGGCGCGCGGAGGAGGCACGATGAAGCGCTTGTGGTTTCGGCCTCGGCGAATCGCCCGCGGACTCACGGTGATTGCCGCCGGCATCCTGCCGTTAACGATGGTCCCTGCGGTCGTCTACGCCCGCAGCCGGGTGCATGGGGGCGCGTTTTTGGAGGCCCAGGGGGCATTCGATAGCAATGTCACGAGCAATATCTATACCCGGAAGGGACGGTCCTTACGGGCCATCAACGCCAATGAGAAACAGATCTGGGAGGCCATCACGCAAGGTCACTTGCGCCGGGCGCGGGCCTTGATCGACAAGACGGCCTCGGAGTTTCCCGGGTGGCATCCGCGCCAAGCCATGACCTTCGTGCTCCTCGAAAAATCGATCTGGATCCATATCGGGGCCGGTCATCTGCAGGCGGCGCGAAGGCAGATCAGCGTTCTGCGTGCTGACTATGGCCGGGGGGCGCTTGCCTCCGCGACGCGATCGGCGATTGCCTCCATGCGTGTGGTCATGAAAAATGACGAGCTGTGGGCCCTAATCGGGCACGGGCACCTATACGCCGCGCACAGAGCGATACGCCGGATGGAGGCGGCAGACCCCAGTTACGAACCGCCCCACAAACTGCTCGCCGCGCTCCATGAAGACCTGGGCCGCCGTGCGCTCGGGCGTTACGAAAAGGCGCACGACTGGGCTCAAGTCCTGATTCTGTATCATCGCGAGCCAGCGATCTTCGATCGTGCCCACACCGCGAACCAGCTGGTCTTGGCGCGGGCGTTGGCGGCTACGGGCCATCTCGGGCGCGCGCGCACCGTGTTCTCGGCCTTGTTGCGCGACGCAAAACATCTGGGACAGGTAGAGACCCTGCTCGGCGTGGCCGCCACCCACCTGACGGTGGCCGATATGCAAGACCTCTATGCCCGTGCCCAGACGCGCCTTCCGGCGGACTGGCGCGCCCTGCGCGCGGCACATCTGCGTTATCTGTTGATGAAGGCGGCGCAGGCGCATGCCGCCCACCATGACCGGCGGGCCCTCGCCCTGGTGGCCTCGCAAGGGGCCGCCATCATGGCCGTGCACGCGGCCGCCGACGCGCGACTCATGGGGGCCCTGTATGGCGCCGACGGCCACCGCCGGAAGGCCTTGCAGTGGTGGCTGCGGGCCGCCGACTGGTCCGGGAAAAGTCGCGATTGGCGCGTGGTCGGTACATTGGCGCTCGCCGATCACGACGTTGCGCTTATGGACACGGCGATCACGCGCCTGCCTCCGGGAACGAAGGAGCGGCTACAGCTTCGCCGGCAGGCCGACTTTATGGACGCCCTGTCGGCCTACCGGCATGGTCGATACGCCGCCACCCTGAAGATACTGCAGGACGCGCGACGACTAGGGCCGCTATCGGCCGGGATGCGCGCCATCGAGGCCTGGTCTCTGGTGCATACTGGTCATTTCCGGCGGGCGGGGACGCTCTTTACCGCCCTGTACCGCGTGCACCAGACCTCCGGCAATGCCGCGGGCCTCATCATCGCCGATCAGCGCCTGCATGAGTTGGCCCGCGCCTATCATCTGGCCGCGACCCTCAAGGGGCCGCTTGCGGCGCGGTTGCCGATGGCCACCATGGGGCATCATCTCACCGACATCAACGAGATGCCGTGGCGGTTCGTGGCGCCGGATGATATTGCCGCGCCCAGCCCCCGGCAGTCCTACCTGGCCCTGGGGGGTTCATGGGGGCAGCGTGGTGGCCACAGCAGCGGGCTTGCCGCGATGCGCGTGTATCAACCGTCCTTGCAGGCGCAGCTTGGCATAAACTGGCACCTGGCGGCCTTTGCCGAGGTTTCTTCTCCGTTGATCGAGGACGGGCCACCCGTGGGCGGTCAGCTGCCGATGATTGGGGCCACGGGAGGCGGCGCATCCGTGACCACGCGCATACAGGAACGCCCCGGTTTTCTGCTCGGTATCGATGATCGCAGGCCCCACGCCCACTGGCGCATGGCGCTTGGCTGGACGTCCCCTTCGATCGATCCTCGGGGTACGCCCCAAGGTCTGCTGCGTTACACCGCTATTCCGTCGCGTAACGGCAGCCGCTTTGGTTTTCATGTCCTGCGCGACCAGGTCCGTCAGACGCTCACATCCTATAACGGCATGCGCGAGACCTTCGACGCGAGGGTCGGTGGGGCCACAGTACCGGTATCGGCCACCTGGGGTGCGGTCATGCGTAATCAGGTCGGTGCCAGCGGCTATGCGAGCGGTGGCCGCCATGGCTGGTCGTATATCGGCACCTTGCACCTCAATGCCCTTGACGGCGATAACATCCCCACCAACTATGGGGCCAGCACCTATCTGGCCATGATGCGGCCGGTGTTTACCAATCACCGTTGGTGGGTGACCCTCGGGCCCTCATTTTATGCCGAAGGTTATCGGCGCAACGAGGATTTCGTGTCGCCCGGTTATGGTGCCTACTTTAGCCCTCAATGGATGGGACAGCCGTCGCTGAGCGCAAGCGCAAGTCACTGGTGGCCCGGGGGCGCGATCAATGTCAGCACCGCGCTCGGCTATCAGTGGTTCTACGAGACCGGGGGTCCCTATATCGGATCCTCCTCCCTTAGGGGTACGCTGGCCCCGCAGTGGGCGGCCGCGGGGCTGGTGGGCGCCCCTTATGGGGGAACCCGTGGTCACAATGTCGCCGGCTCCATCGACGTGAATCTCACCCAACGGATCGCGGGGAGCTGGTATGTGGATACGGGTGCCTCCTACCAAGCTAATCCCGCGTTTCAAGAACTCGAGGCCGGTCTCGATATCCGTGACGTCTTTGGCGGCGAGGGGGGCCGCACTTTCATTCCGGCGCAGTATGTGGCCGATATGGGGCGCTATGAGTAAGGCGGCTTGCCGAGGTGTCCGCACGAATGCCGGGACCGCTGGTTCGGGCCCGCAGCGGGTCTCGTGGCGCGAGCGATGGCGACAGCGGTTGGGCGGACAGGCGCGCTGGTGGGGGCGCGGCCTGGTGGCCTTGCTGGTGGCGCTGGGCGGCTGCTCGCTGGCGGCGGCCCCCGATGGCCCGCGGCCGGATCCGGCCCGTTGGTATCGATTGTGGGGGAGTTATCAGCAACGGTTCGTCGACCCCCAGGGCCGAGTCATCGATTGGAGTGAAGGTGGTATCACCACCTCGGAGGCCCAAGCCTATGCGTTGTTTTTCGCACTGGTCGCCGATGATCGCGGGCTTTTTCAGAAGATTCTGCACTGGACCGAGGCCAATCTCGCGGAGGGCAGCCTCGCCCGGCATTTGCCGGCCTGGCGGTGGGGCCGGCGGCCTGACGGCAGCTGGGGGATCCTCGACCACAATTCGGCGGCCGACGCCGATCTGTGGCTCGCCTATACCCTCATTCAGGCCGGTCGACTGTGGGGGCGCACCGACTACACGGCGACGGGGATACTGCTGGCCCGGCGTATCGCCCGCGAGGAGGTGACCATGGTGCCGGGGTTGGGGCCGATGCTGTTGCCGGGTCAACACGGATTCCGGGTGGCCCACGACACCTACGTCTTTAATCCAAGCTACCTGCCCTTGCCGGTCGTGGTCGGTATGGCGCACGCCATTCCGCGGGGCCCATGGGCGGCCATGGCGCGCACGCTCCCGGCATTTCTGCACGCGACGAGTCCTCATGGCTTTGCGCCGGACTGGGTCGCTTATACGCCCGGCCGAGGATATCACGCGGCACCGCAAGGCTCCGTGGGGAGCTACAACGCCATTCGCGTGTATCTGTGGGCGGGGATCAGTAATCCAGATACCCCGGGTGCGCGCCGTATTCTTGCGTCCATCTCCGGGATGGGCCGTTACCTCCATGACCACCTGTTGCCGCCCGAGAGGGTCGACGTGGCGACAGGTACGCCGGCCGCGACAGGTCCCGTGGGGTTTTCGGCAGCCCTCATACCCTACCTCATTCGTGCCGGCCATGGGCGGGCGAGCCGCAATCAACGGCTGCGGTTGCGCGCCGATTACGATAAGGCCACGGGGCTCTATGGTAAGCCCGCGCATTACTATGATGAAAACCTGGCGCTCTTTGCGCTCGGGTGGGTATATGGAACGATACGTTTTTCCCCCCAGGGCGCGTTCGTTCCTGTGTGGTCGAAGGGTCGTGCCCCCGTGTCACGCGCAAGGGCGTCCGGTTAACGGTCCTTGCCTCGGCGTAACATAGGCGCCCTTTTGCCAATGACGCGGCGACGTTGGCACGGATGCGGACCGGGTGAGCCGCCAGCCGCCCGCACCCTCGCGGATCGAGCTTTGGCATCAGATATTCAATGACATACGCCGGATGGGCCGACGGGATAGGGCCTTGCACTCGCCACCCCAGAGGTCGTGATCGGGGGTTCCGATACAATCCTCTCAGTTCCATCGTTCTAGCCCATGGCCCTCGCCAGCCACCCTGTGGCCTCACCTCACCTGCCGTGACTTTATCCCGCCATTTCCGCAAGGGGGTGTACGCTCCGCACGGCCCCTTGCCGTTTGGTTTCCAGGCCTCTTGTTCCCGATCGGGTTTGGTTCCCAAGTCCTTGATGACAGCTCCCAGGCGCAGCCGATAATCCGGGCAAGACGGTCTTTGGCGAGAGCGATCACGGCGGCACGCTCGGTCGTCGACGGGGTCATGGCCGCGCCGGGCCCGCGCGCCGCCTGATCCACGACCATACTCACGACGCCGCGCCCTTACGCCAAGACGCAGAACGGTTTCGCTGGGACTGGTCCCCAGGGCCGCCCATACGGCCGGTAATGCAGCCCCTACCTCTGCCCGCCGATTAACCGGGACGTCGTATCGAGGAATATCGGGATGAGCCTTGGCGTCTGTAGCTGAGAGGTCGGCGATCGGCGGGCTAAGCCCGCCGTATCTGGCAGCCCCGTGGCCGGTCGCTCAGGACCGCCATGGCCTTCCGGCAACCTGCCCTGCTATCCACGATCGTCGCGGAATCTCCGTTCGATCGTCGCATGCTGAGCTATCTGGGGGCGACGGCCTTCGGAACAGGGGCTTCCAGTAACCAACTACTACCCTTTTGCTGGGCCATGGCGGCGTCTATGCTTCATATATAAGGGGTCTCGCTCTCGGGTGTCGCGACATGAGACGGAACGGGCGGCGCGTGGAGGATACACGATTGGGGTCGGGGCGCGCGCTGCGGCGTGTGAATCGTGCGCACGGCACGGCGTTGCTCATACTCGCACTGCTGGCATGGGCGGTTCATGTCACGCTTGCCGATCATATCGCCGCGATCCGTTCGGATGCGCGCGTGATCAACGAGGCCGGATTGGAGCGCATGCGCATACAACGCGCGGCCTTGCTGGTGATGCGTCTGGCGGCGGCGCCGGCGGCCGCTCGGTCTATCTTGCGCGCGGCCCTGGACGGCGAGGCACGGCGCATCTGGCATGTCTGGCGGGCCTTGCCGCCGCTACCGGCCGGAGATCTGGGGCAGTCGGGGCCGGTGAGCGCGCAGATCGCCCGGTTCGTGGGGTGGTTACGCGTGGCGGCAGCTCCCACCGCAGGTCCTGTCCATGCATCGGTCATGCGTGCGATCATCCATGCCGCCGACGGGCCCCTGGCCGTGGCCGTGAATCGGCGGGTTTTGGCCTACCAGCGGTTGGCCAATCACGATAACAGCGATCTTTCTAGGCTGGCAAGTGACCAGTTCTATCTGGTACTGGGGACGCTCGCAGGGTTGACGCTCCTTATTTTCGTACCGCTCTCGCGCCTTACCCGCGCCGAGATCGCCAAGCTTACGGACGCCATCGCCTATAATCGCGTGCTGTTCGAGTCGGCCCCTGATGGCATCATCGTCATAGACGAGCGCGGGATCATAGAGGCCTTCAACCCGGCGGCCGAGGTGCTGTTCGGCTGGCCTGCGGAGAGCGCCCGCGGCCGTTCCGTCGGCATCCTCATGGCGGAACCCGACCGCAGTCGTCACGGCGAGTATCTGGAGAGATATCTTACGAGCGGCGAACGCCATGTGATCGGGCGGTTGCGCGAGGTCACCGCGGTGAATCAGGCCGGTACGTCGATCCCGGTGGAGATTTCCGTCGGTGCCATCGATGGAAGGCGGCGGCGGTTCGTGGGTATCGTGCGGGACCTTACGGTACGCAAGGCCGCACAGGAGGCCCTCGATGCCGTGCGCGGCCGCTATCAAGACCTTGTGACCAACCTGAATGTCGGCGTCTTTCGGATCATGGCGGGCGCGCCACCATGCTTCCTTGAGGTCAACCCCGCGATCCTGGCCCTCTTTCGCGCCCCAACGCGTGCCGCCCTGTTGGCATGCCCCATAGACACCCTGTTTGTCGATAACGAGGATCGGCGGATCTTTTCCCATGAATGGGATCCGCAAACGCGCTCTGCGGATCGCGAGATCCCGGTGCGCACCCTGGACGGCGGCGTATTCTGGGCGGTGATCAGCGCCGTGCGTAAAGACGAGGCCGGACAGGTCTACTTCGATGGGGTCATGGAGGACGTCACCGAGCGCCGCGAGGCCTCGCGTGCGCTCGCCACCCTGAACCAGGACCTCCAGAGGAGGGTCATGGATCTCAACGTGGCCAACAAGGAGCTGGAGGCCTTCAGTTACTCGGTGTCCCATGACCTGCGCGCCCCGTTGCGCAGCATAGATGGATTCAGTCAGGCCCTGCTTGAGGATTACGCCGACAAGGTGGATGCTGTGGGTCGTGACTATTTGACGCGCGTGCGTGCCGCGAGCCAGAAGATGGCACAGCTTATCGACGACCTCTTACAGCTCTCGCGGGTGGCGCGCGCGCAACTTATTCGCAAGCCCGTCGATATCACGGCCATGGCCCGCGACATCGCCGAGGGTCTGCGAACCGGGGAGCCCGGACGCCATGTGGAGTGGCGCATCGAGGAGGGCCTGCGGGTGGCCGCCGATCCCGTGTTGATGCGGCAGGTCATGGCCAATCTGCTGGCCAATGCCTGGAAATTCACCTCGAAGAAGGCCAGCGCCTACATCGAGGTGGGCGGGATGTCGGCCGGCGGAGGCCGGAGACTGTTCGTGCGGGACAACGGGGCGGGCTTCGATATGGCCTATGCGGATCGATTGTTTGGCGTTTTTCAACGCTTGCATACCAGTCGCGACTTCGATGGCACGGGCATCGGCCTTGCCATCGTCCAGCGGATCGTGCACCGCCATGGTGGAGAAGTATATGCCGAGGGCGTGGTCGGCGAGGGCGCATGTTTCTCCTTTAGCATACCGGATGAGGAGGGTCTTGATGTCAGTCACCCCTGAACGCTGCATTCTTCTCATAGAGGATAACCCGGATGACGAGGCCCTGACGCGTCGCGCGTTTGCCAAGAACAACATCACGAATCCGGTGGTTGTCGCCCACGATGGCGCTGAGGCCCTCGAGTATCTGTTTGACGAGGATATCCACGCGGCAGGCGCCAGCGGGCTTCCGATATTGATCCTGCTCGATCTGAAGCTTCCGAAGATCGACGGGTTGACGGTATTGCGACGGTTGCGTGCCGATCCGCGGACCAGGCTCTTGTCCGTCGTGATCCTGACATCGTCGGGCGAGCAGCAGGATCTGGTGGAAGGGTATGGACTGGGGGCTAACAGCTATATTCGCAAGCCGGTCGATTTCGCGCAGTTCATGGAAGCGGTGCGCCAGCTGGGTCTCTATTGGCTGATCCTGAACACCCCCCCGCCGCCGGTCATATAACACTCGCCATGGGCACACCGGTGCACATTCTGCTGCTGGAGGACGCCGAGGATGACGAGGCGTTGGTGCGGCGTACGTTAGCGAAGGCGGGAACTACCTTCGTCATGGATCGCGTCGAGACCCGTACCGCTCTGATCCAGGCCCTCGATACCATGTCCTACGACATCATATTGTCCGATTATTCCATGCCCGGCTTGAGTCCGCACGATGCCCTGGCGATCCTTGCCGAGCGCCGACTTGATATTCCGGTGATACTCGTCACGGGCACGATAGGGGAGAACCGGGCGGCGGCGATCATGCGCGCCGGGGCCCACGATTTCATCCTAAAGGACGATCTGTCACGGCTCGTACCGGCCATAGAGCGTGAGCTTCGCGAGGCGGAGGGCCGGCGTCAGCGGCGCGCCATCGAGAACGAGCAGCGCAAGCTCTCGCGTGTCGTCGAACAGACCGCGGATGCGGTTCTGGTGACGGACCGCAACGGACGCATAGAGTATGTGAATCCTGCGGTAAGCGAGCAGACCGGGTATAGCGCCTCGGAGCTTTTGGGGGCCACGCCCGCGATATTCCGCTCAGGGGCTCATGATCAGGCGTTTTACCAAAAGCTTTGGTCGACGTTGCTGTCGGATCATGAGTTCCGGGCGGTATTTACCAACCGACGCAAGAGCGGTGAATGCTATTTCGAGGCCAAGACGCTGACGCCATTCAAGGACGACACAGGCACCATCGCTGGCTTCATATCCACGGGTCGCGACGTGAGCGAGCTTGTGCGCATGCGTGAGGATCTGGAGCGTTCCCTGTCAGTGCTGCGCACCACCCTGGAGGCCACCGCCGATGGCATAGCGGTCACGGATCTCCAGAGGAACATCGTCGACTTCAATCAGCAGTATTGTGACATGTGGGGGTCGAGTGTATTTCCGACGTGTTCGTGGGTGGAGCGTAGAGCCATCATGGCAGAACTTGTTCGCGACCCCGAGGAATTTCTCGGGTTCGTCCAGTTCCTCTATGAACATCCCGCGGAAACCCGCTCCCAGGCGGCGATGTTGCGCGATGGCCGTGCTGTGGAGTGCTATTCCCAGCCGCAGAGGCGTGGCGATGAAATCATGGGCCGGGTGTGGTGTTATCGCGATATCACCCAACGCGTGCAGCACGAACAGCGCCTCATACATCTTGCCTATCACGATCCCTTGACGGATCTGCCCAATCGTCGGTTCATGGAAAAGCAATTGAAGGAGCGATTCGCGGCTGCGTGCGGGGAGGGC
>JAJZZU010000238.1 GCA_021797365.1 Pseudomonadota bacterium
CGCTATCCGATCCCGTGCCGTCGGCCTTCGCCGTTTGCGTGTGGCGGGCACGCGCACGTGGCATCCGGAGTATCCTACGGATCCGAGTCGGGATGATGGTGCCAGTTAGTTTCGGCTGACCGCGTAGTGCCCTCGCACTCGCCATGCGGTTGCGTGCCTCATCGGGGGCAACGCGCTTGATACGCCGCGCATCGGCCATCAGGAACGCGGACACATCCCGCTGACCCTCCGGGGTCGTTGTGTCCCAGCAAAAGTTAAAGTTCCGCTTGCGGTCTGCTGTTGCAGTTTTGCGGTCTGCTGTTGCAGTTTTACGCGATTGTGGTATAGTTTTGTTCATACCGGTGCTCCAATCACTGGTTGATTTAAAAGGGTCCTGCTGGTGAGGCGGGGCCCTTTCTTATTTGTGCCAATTAGTATAGACCGCCTCCTCCCGTCGCGCAACCCCTTCCATTCCTCCATCATGCCGCATTTCCGCAACCGTGTGTTAATGTGGGGTCGATAACACACAGCGCCCCATCCTCCCACGTCATGCCGACCGCGCACGAGCCAGAAGCCAGGCCGCCGTATCGGGGTGCGCCCTGGCTGTCTGGAGATCCCGCGCGATCGCCGACGGGGATTCCCCGATGCTCTCAAGCCAGGTCCGGATCGCCGTTTCATCGTCTAGTGATAGCGCCGCCCTAACGGATTCTGTGTCCATGACGTCCTCCTCCTATGCGGCCATATCGAACATATCGACCTGCCCCGGGTCCACCCACCTAGCCCGTGGCCGCCGCGGCTTGTAGGGGCGCGGCGCATTGGTCGCCACGACCGCCACCAGGGGTGCCAGCCGGAGGCGCGCTGGGATACGGATCTTCTTGGGCGCCGCCTTGACGCCCCGCTTCTTCCGTCCGGACTTAGCGACCGGGAGCGGCTTGGCGAGCCATGCCCCGACCTCGGCGCGGTCATTCATATCAACCCCGGCCGCCCCCACCCCACGGCGCGTGTGGAATTGTCCGGAGGCGAACTGCTCCCGGATTCGTTTAGCCGCATATCGGATGGCGCGTGGGTCCCGGCCCAGTTTGTCGCCGATCTGTTTTTTAGATAAAGATGGGTCGCACAGGAAGCATAAAATTTTGTAGTCATAACCGTCGATTGGGTAAGCCTGGCGGATCTTCTGGAACGCGCGGGCCTCGTCCGCGCGAGCCATCTCCGCCTTGCCTTTCATGCGCCCCGGCCCCTGGTCACAAATGTCTGCGGTGGTCGCCCCGAGGGGCACACCATTCTCGAAGCCGAGCGCGGGACGATAGCCCCATCGGTCGGCACGACCTCGTGCCGTTAAGGCCTTAAAAACCTCATCGACATCTGACAAGTCGTCGGTCCATGCGTCCGCGACCTCATCATCCTCAGCCTCATCCCCGGCGTCGCCGCCGGTATCGCGTCGGTACTCGTTCCCATCAGCATCGATGTCGATGTCGGCGATGGAAATGGAAACGTCCTCCTCCGTATCGGTGCCGTCATCCTCATCCGCGACCAGCGCCTCCTGCTTGGCTGCGCGGAGCAAGGCGTCAGCCAGCCGTTTGGCCTTTTTTTGGTCGGCAGTCTCTTGCCGCCCTTTTTTGCCCTGGATTTCTTTGTCGCGCGCCGCAAAATCGGACGCCGTTTTGGCTTTAATGCGCGCCAAAAACTCGGCACGCTCGGTCTCGGTGCGCACACGAGCGCCCGCCGATGGGCCGGGAGGTATTATCCCAAAGATATTGGAAATATTAGAATTACTGGAAGAACTATTTGTGCTGTTTGCGTCGAGCATAGCCGCATCACCCCTTCAGGTTGATGCGGCCTTCCCCACGAATGCGAGGCCGAATGGCGTCATTTTTGTGAGGTGCAGTTGACCTCATGACGACCGGCTAGCCCCAGCCGTGGGTCAAGTAAGAGCCCCGTTCTGCTCTCCTGCGGACCCGGCTCTGTGTGGGTAGGCCCCTTTGAGATCTGCGATCAAAGGGCATTCACCGGCAATAAAAGTGTGGCACAAACCTAAAAGAAAGGCAAGGCGGAATGCGAGTTAAAACAAGGGGGTGGGTGGGAAAATAATTAGAGTAGGTGGAGAAAACCGTACGGAATCCTTGCGACAATCCTGCGACAATTTTGTGCCGAATCGTGGCCTTTGGTGTCCTCTCGTGTCCGCCTAAAGCCAGGCGAATCTCACGCACAATCAAGGGGTTTCGTGTATGTCTCTGTTTTTCCCGCGATTTCTAAAGGGGTTTGGGCTGCATGGCATGCAGGAGGTCGGCGGTTCGATCCCGCCTGGCTCCACCAACGAAATCAAGCACTTACGTTCTACTTACCGCACCGAATCCTGCCCAATTTGATTTTTTGGTCCACTGCGTTTGGTCCACGGCCAAAGTTCAGGTGGTAAAAATGGCGACCATCCAAAAGCGCGGTGATCTGCAATGGCGCGCGCGTGTTCGACGGCGTGGTTACCCTGTACAAACTAAGACCTTCACCACCAAGGCCAAGGCCGAGGCCTGGTCCAAGCAGATCGAGTCGGAGATGGACCGGGGCGTTTTCGTCTCCCGCGCCGAGGCCGAGAGCACGACCCTACGCGAAGCCCTGGACCGCTATCAGAGCGAGGTCGTGGCCCACAAGCGCACCAAAGGCGAGGACGCGATCTGCCGATGGTGGGCGGCCCTACCCATCGCCCGACGGCCCATGGCCAGCATTCGCGGCAAGGACATCGCCGAGGCCGTTAAACACAAGGAGGCCGAAGGTGTCGGCCCCCGGACGATATTTGCCTACCTCGCCACACTCTCCCATCTGTTCACCCTCGCGCGCCGGGAATGGGGTATGGAGTCGCTGGGAAATCCTGCCGAGTTCGTGCGCAAGCCGCGTCAACCGAATGCCCGCGACCGTCGCCTCGTAGGCGATGAGCAAGCCCACCTCCTGGCCGCCGCGCAGGCCTACGGCGGCGAAATCGGCCCCCTCATTACCTGGGCGATCGAGACCGCCATGCGCCGCGGGGAGATCGCGGCGATGCGCTGGGATCACCTGGACCAGCGGGCCCGGGTGCTCCTGATCCCCGAAACGAAGACCGGGACGCCCCGTCGGGTGCCGCTCTCCACGGCTGCGCTGGCAGTCTTAGACGGGCTCCCCAGGCGCCTCGACGGCCGCGTGTGGGGCATGCGCCCCGACTCGATCAGCCAGGCCTTTGAGAGGGTCTGTAAGGCGTCTGGGATCGAAGGCCTGACCTTTCATGATCTGCGGCATGAAGCGACCTCCCGGCTCTTTGAGAAGGGCCTCAATCCGATGCAGGTGGCCGCCATTACGGGGCACAAGACCTTGCAGATGTTGAAGCGGTATACCCATTTGAGGGCGGAGGATCTGGTGGGGATGTTGGGGTAGATGGACCGCAATGTAACCGGCGCCATAGGGTTGGCGCCGGGGTCGTGGTGGAGGGGTTATTTGTGCTTGTGGCCGCGATGATTCATTAAAGCCAATACAAGCCCTGCTACGCCGATAAGCGCGACCCAACCCAAACCAATATAGAGCTGTTCCATTGGGATGTTCATACCCGTTTCCTCAAAGTGAGAATAGCGGCCCCTTCAAAGAGCGCGAAAACGCCGACCGCTAACGCCACAAATAACCAGTTGCGATGCACGAGCCCACCTGTGTAGCCAAAGAAGCCAACTCCGCAATAGCGATAATCCGCAAGGTTTCGGCAACGTGTTTGGCCTGTTCGTCGTTTAGTTGCATCTGGTATCCCCTAGCATATCCGTCCTTTCTGTTGCGCTCAAGATGTGGTTCTTCGCCACACCGCCACCGCTGACAAGTCGATAATCGCCGACCGCAAGGGTTGACGCGGATCGCGTCGCGCCTCCCTCTCCATCCTCTTGCGGGCCCTGTAGCGCCTCGCCGCCTCGGCGTTGCGGATGGCGCGCGGAACGGGGCTGGCCGGTCGGCCGCGCTTAGGGGACTGGGTTTTGTCGTCGCCGACCATGTCGCCTGTCCCGCTCACGGATCCCTTTGCGCGTCTGCTCATGTCGTCGCTCCAATGCTGTTTCTATGCCTATTATAGATGACACATCATATATAATAAATCACTTTCGATGATTCGTCATCGTAAATATGGGCTTTTCGAGGGACGGTATGAGGGGGTCGGCGGAGCATGCGCCCACGATGCCATCTCCCAGGCCTCATTGTGGCCCGAGCGGCCCATCGAGCGGGTCTGCCAGGCGGCCGGCATCGAGGGACTGACCTTTCACGACCTGTACCACGAGGCGACAAGCCGCTTCTTCGAGCAAGGCTTCAATCTCATGGAGGTCGCCGGATCACCGGCCACAACACCCTGTCCATGCTGAAGCGCTACACGCATCTCCGGGCCGAGGACCTGGCCAAACACCACATGATATTTGCACTCCCACTTCGAGTGGCTTAGGCTTTGATACTCGTCCATCGTGAAATTTCCTCTTCGTTAGCTTGGCGGCTCACGAATGGGAGTTTCGTCGATGGACTCCCCTATTTGTCAAACTTTTACTGCCTCCCCGGCAGAGCCGGGGGGCCTCCCTTTGTAGGCTAGCTCTTGTGTGCCTGCACTAATAGCCGATAGCACCCAGCAATTCTAAATGTGGTAATAGTTCTCAATACGAGCCCCTCCCGATAATCAACGGGCTTCGGGGGCTGGACAAAAGCCGGGCCTTGTTATATAACGTCGCTGGGTCATAAAAACTCATGCGAGTA
>JAJZZU010000239.1 GCA_021797365.1 Pseudomonadota bacterium
CGCCGGTGGCGAGCGCCCCCGTGTTACAGTGCGTGAGCACACGGGCCTGCGGCGGCAGCAAGGCCGCGCCGAGCGCGCCCATACGTCGGTTGGCGGCGATATCCTCATCATGCAGCCGCCGCGCGGCGGCGAGCACCGCGGCCACCGGAGACCCCGCGCCCATGGTCTCCATTACACGCTCCATGACATCCAGGGCCCAGCCGAGATTCACGGCCGTCGGGCGACTTTCGCGCAGCGCGGCAAGATCGACGCGCGCGGCCGCGCGCCAGTCGGTGGGCGCGCGCCGGTAGGCCTCACTGACCGCCAGCACCGCGCCATAGGCCGCGGCCACGCCGATTGCCGGTGCCCCGCGCACGACCATGGCGGTGATGGCGGCCGCGACCTCAGAGGCCGTCGCGCACTCTTCATAGCGTAGCGTCGCGGGCAGCACGCGCTGATCCAAAAGCCGCACTACGCCATCGCGCCACGCGACGGCGCGCACCTTGTCATAGAGAACCGCATCCACACCCATATTCCTCCACACCCTACGCCTCATGCCCGGCGATGATGCTATCATGAGGACGGCCGCCTTTTCGTCGGGTCTCTGGCAAAAAGTCTCGGACAGCCCCGGCTCGCAGACAGCGGCATGGGGAAACCTTGCACGCCAAGGCACGCCAAGACACCGTGGCACGCGATTTCGGCGACACCTTCGTCTGGCGGGAGGGCGGTCGCGTGATCACGATCGAGGTCTTCCGCACCCCGACCGCGCAGACGCGCCAGACCCTAAACCGCACGAGGCTATCATGGACTGCGATCTCTGCCTGAAGGCCCCCTGGATCATCCCGGTGGAACCGCGCGGCCAGGTGCTGTACGACCATGCCGTGCTCATACGCGACGGCCGCATCGCCGCGCTGCTGCCGCAGGCCGCGGCACCCGCGGCGGCGCACACCATAGACCTCCCCGGTCATGTCCTGCTCCCGGGGCTCGTCAATGCCCATACCCACGCCGCCATGACACTCTTTCGCGGGCTTGCCGACGACCTGCCGCTCGCGCAATGGCTAAACGAGCATATCTGGCCGGCAGAGGGCCGCCATGTCAATGGCGACTTCGCGCGCGACGGCAGCGCGCTCGCCGCGCTCGAGATGATCCGCGGCGGCACCACCTGCTTCGCGGACATGTACTTCTTCGCCGACGAGACCGCGCGCGTGGCCACGAGCGCGGGGCTGCGCGCGGCGATTGGTCTCGTGGTCATCGACGTCCCGACCGCCTGGGCCCGCGATCCCGAGGAATATCTAAGCCGCGGGATCGCGCTGTGCGACCGCTGGCGCCACGATCCGCTCATAACACCGATGCTCGCCCCGCACGCCCCGTACTCGGTATCCGATGACACCCTGACGCAGATCCGCGTGCGCGCCGACGAGCTCGATATCGCCCTGCACATGCACATCCACGAGACCGCAGGCGAGATCACCCAGTCGCTGCACAGCCACGGCGTACGCCCCCTGGCACGGCTCGACCGCTTGGGGCTCGTCCATGCCAACCTCATGGCCGTGCACATGACCCAGCTGACCACAGACGAGATCGCGTTGTGCGCCGAGCGTGGGGTGAGCGTCGTCCACTGTCCCGAGTCCAACTTGAAGATCGCCGCCGGCATCTGCCCGGTCACGGCACTCACCCGCGCCGGGGTCAATGTCGCCCTCGGCACCGATGGCGCGGCCAGCAATAACGACCTCGACATGTTCGGGGAGATGCGTACAGCGGCCTTGATCGCCAAGGGTACGAGCGGGGATGCCACCGCCGTGCCGGCGGCGGTGGCGCTGGAGATGGCCACCTTGAACGGCGCCCGGGCCCTGGGACTTTGCGATGACATCGGGTCGCTCGTCGTCGGCAAGAGCGCCGATCTGATTGCAGTCGACTTGGGTGCGCCCTCCACACAGCCCGTCTATGACCCGCTTTCACAACTCATCTATGCCGCAAGCCGTGATCAGGTGACGCATGTCTGGGTCGCGGGCCGGCCGCTGTTGCGCGACCGGCAAGTGCTGACCCTGGACGAAACGGCGATCATCGGCCGCGCTGCGGCCTGGCGTGATAAGATACGCGCGAGCGATCATGGAGGCCTGTCATGACCCCGGCGCAGAATGCCGACCCCAAAGAACTCCAACGATTCGAGGCAGTCGCCGGCCACTGGTGGGATCCGCAGGGACCGCTCAAGACCCTGCATGGCATGAACCCATTGCGCCTGCGGTTCATCAAGGAACGCGTCGATCTGGCAGGCCGCAAGGTGCTGGACGTAGGCTGTGGCGGAGGCCTGCTCACGGAAGCCATGACCGCCGCCGGGGCCAATGTGACGGGCATCGATCTGGCGCACGAGGCGCTGCTCGTGGCGCGCCTGCATGCCATCGAAAACGGCCTTGCCATCGACTATTGCGAGACCTCAGTCGAAGACCTCGCGCACACGAGCCCGGCCGCCTTTGACGTCGTGACCTGCCTTGAGATGCTGGAACATGTGCCCGACCCCGCGTCGGTGGTTGCGAGCTGCGCGCGACTGGTGAAGCCCGGCGGCCGGGTGTTCTTCTCGACCATCAATCGCACACCCAAGGCGTGGTTGATGGCGGTCGTGGGCGCGGAGTACGTGCTGAACATCCTGCCGCGCGGCACCCACGAGTATGCGCGCTTCATCCGCCCCTCGGAGCTCGCCGCATGGATGCGGGCCGCGGGGCTCGCGACCGAGACCATAAGCGGCGTGCGCTACTGGCCGGTGGTGAATCACTATGCGCTGTCGCCGGTGGTCGACGTCAATTATCTCGTGTGTGCACGGCGCGAAGAACCTTGACGCCGAAGGCCGTACTGTTCGACCTGGATGGCACGCTCGCCAACACCGCCCCGGATCTGGCCCTGGCGCTTATGGCGTTGCGTCCGCCGGGAAGCCCACCTGTGGACCCGGAACGGGTGCGGCGGGCGACGGCGGTAGGCACAGTCGCGCTGTTGCGCGAAGGACTCGGCCTTGAGCCGGGCATGGCCGACTACGAGGCGACGCGCGCCGCCTTTCTGGCTCATTATCAGCGCCTGATCGGCACCGCCACCGAACCGAACGCGGGCATGATCGAGGTCTTGGATGCGCTTGAGACACGCGATCTTCCCTGGGGGATCGTGACCAACAAACCCGAACGCTTGGCGGCGCGCGTGCTCGCCGCCCTGGGCTTGAGCGGCCGCGCCCGCTGCTTGGTCGGCGGCGATACGCTGGCGCGTCGTAAGCCCCACCCCGATCCCCTACTCCACGCCTGCCGCCTCTTGCAGATCACCCCCGAACATTGCCTCTACGTGGGCGACGACCAGGGGGACATCGAGGCGGCCCATGCCGCTGGTATGCCGGGCCTCGCGGTCGCCTTCGGCTATGCCGCCCCGGATGAAGCCGGGCGCTGGGGGGCCGATGGTCTGTTAATCACCCCCGCCGACCTTTTGGCCTTCCTTGACTGATCCCGGTCCTTCATAGGCGCAGCCGGAGGTGCAGGTCTCGTGGATCACGACCCGTGCAAGCCCCGGAAGCGCGCCTGCGAGCCGCCCCCACACGTACTGGGCAAGGCGCTCGCTGGTCGGATTTTCGAGGCCCACGATATCGTTCAGATAACGATGATCGAGATCGTCGAAGATCGGCCGGAAGGCCGCGCCGACGTCCGCAAAATCCATCACCCAGCCACGCTGGGCATCGACCACCCCGCGCACGTGGACATCGATGCGAAACGAGTGCCCATGCAACCGCCAGCACTTATGGCCCTCGGGCAGGCCGGGCAGACGATGCGCGGCCTCGATCCGGAAGCTCTTAAATATCTCCATGGTCCCCTCCACGCCTCACGCCCGGGCGGCTTTAAGGGCCATCAGGGCATCGACGTCGAGCATGCCGCCCGCAAACGCCGTCCCGGACAGACGCGTCAGCGGCCGGTCGGGTTCGCCCAGGTGGTCGACCACGAGCAGCGCCGCCGAGAAATCCTGGGCGCGCGTATAGTCGGTGACCGTCACGACGGTATCCAGGCCGGCACCGGTGGCGGCGCGCAGACCATTCTCGGAGTCCTCGAAGGCCAGGCACGCGCCGGCCGGCAATCCCAGCCCCGCCAGGACATATTCATAGACATCGGGCGCCGGCTTCTTGGCCGCCACGCAATCGCCGGCCCCCACAGTATGAAACCAGCCGCGCGCCCCCGGTCCGAGTGCCGCCCATATCGGTTCGAGATTCTTTTCCGTGGTAGTCGTGGCGATCGCGAGTCTTAGACCCCGGTCGCGGGCCTCGGTGAGCAATCGCCGTATACCCGGGCGCAAAGGCACCCCTTCGGTATTCAGGAGATCGCTGTAGATGTCGGTCTTGCGAGCATGCAGATGCCGTATAAGGGCGTCTAGATCGCCCGCCGGGCGCAAATCGGGCCGGACGTGCGTAAAGAAATGGAGGAGCCGCTCCTTGCCCCCGGTGATGGCAAGCAGCCTTCCGTAGAGCGCCTCATCCCACACGACCGGCAGGCCCTCGGCCGCGAACGCGCGGTTGAAGGCCACGCGATGCCCATCCCGCTCGGTATCAGCCAATGTCCCGTCCACATCAAAAATCAGTGCCTTCAGCATCTCGTCCCCTATCTATATGGTATCGCTCAAAACCGGCCATGCCCCCGCCCGTCGGACCCTTTCTTGCATGCCCCTGTGCTTTCTGGTATAGATTCGCGCTTGCTCGCAAGCCCTACC
>JAJZZU010000240.1 GCA_021797365.1 Pseudomonadota bacterium
GCACGAGATTGCCGGCTATGCGGCGTATGCCCAGACGGCGCAACCCGTGAAGCAGGTTCCAGAACGATTTCGTGATGAGGTACGGGTCGCCGTCTCCGCGCAGATAGAGGTTGCCATGCAACACGCCGTGGACCACCGGACCCCGCGCATAGGCGCCAGTGGTCCATGTGTAGGCCGGCCCGAGCACATCCAGGCTCACGAGCGCGGTGACGAGCTTCATCACCGAGGCCGGATCCCGGGGGGTGTGCGCTCGGTAGGCGAGCAGTGGGTGGCGGGCGTGGATGCGGCGCAGATAAATGCTGATACCGCCCAACGGTACATGTTCGCGCGCAAACAAGCGGAGCAGAGACGCAGGAAGGGGGTTGCCCCACGCCGGTCCCGAGGCCAGCATGAAAGCGGCAAGCAAGGTCGATAACACACGCGTTTTCATGGGCCGAGTATGACCTGTCCACCCTTGAGCCTGCAAACGCCGGCGGGCCGTGCGTGGCTGTCATGCCGCCCAGAGGTTATAATGCGCGCCTCACAAGGACGGAGCTTCATCGCGTGTCCAGACCCCTAGGCCACCTAGCGATCGCCATGCCGCGGCATTGTCATGTATCGCCATCCCCGGGCCTCACATCACAGTCACACTCACTGTGCAGTGAAACCCCGACCCAAAGGCTGCGCGCGCCATCGTGAAGACCCTGGACCCGGCAAGACCCCCCGAGCCCTTCTTTGAAATGCTGCGCGCAGCCCGCGAGCGGCTGCTCGTACTGGATTATGATGGCACACTCGCGCCGTTCACGCCCCGGCGCGAGGATGCGACCCTTTATCCCGGCATTGCCCCATTGTTAGTGGGCATCCAACAGCAGGGAACGCGCATTGCGTTTGTCACCGGACGTCCGGCGGCCGATCTGGCGGCGCGCATACCGCTGCAGGGCGTGGAGATATTCGGGGCGCATGGGCAGGAGCATCTTGCACCATGCGGGCACCTCACGCGTGCTGCGCTCACCCCGTCGTCGCAGCAATGGCTCGATGCCAGCGCCGCGCGCATCAAGGCGGCCGGGTTCGAGCATGCCCTTGAACGCAAATACGGGACCGTGGCGATCCACTGGCGACATGAACAACCCGATGGCCGTGCGCGCCTGGAGGAGCTCGCCCGCACTATCGCGTGCGCGCTTCCCGCTGACGTCCGGGGGCTGGCCTTCGATGGCGGCTACGAATTCCGGGTGAGCGGTCGCGACAAGGGTACGGCCGTCGCGGACCTGGTGGCGCGCCACCCGCAAGCGATCATGGCCTATCTCGGGGATGATTGGACCGACGAGGATGCGTTCGCGGCGCTCCCCCCGGCCGGGCTTGGGGTGCTCGTGCGCGAGAGACTGCGGGATACGCGCGCGCACCTGTGGCTGCGTCCGCCAGATGAGCTGCACGCCTTCCTCAAGTCGTGGCTGACTGCCGCCAAGCCATGATCCCATACTACTGGCAACAGCTCGCTCAGCCACTTGCGCGCTACCGTTTTTCCGGGCACTCGGCCTTGGTGTGGGTTGCCACCATACTGGTCTTTGGGGCGATATTCGCGCTCTTGAAGGCTGTTTTGCGCATGAGCCAAGGCATCCTGAGGGTTGCCGCGCAGGGCGGCGCTGCCTGGCCTGTGTTCCTCGACAAGGCCGCGCGCCAGACCCATTCCTGGTTCCTGGCGACGCTTGCGGCGGCCGCCGCCTGCGAACGCCTGACACCCCCCGACCTCAGTCGGGCGCTGTTGGGCGACATCGTCGTAACCGCGTTGTTCGTGCAGGCGGCATTGTGGGGTCACGCGTTCATAAAGGCCGGCATCGATCATTACCGGGCGCACAGCCAGGATGGAGAACGCAGCACGGTCGTGGTCGCCGTGGGACTTATTGCCACCATCCTCCTGTGGCTGCTCCTCATGCTTGCGGCACTCAGCAACCTGGGCGTGAATGTCACCGCCCTGCTCGCGGGCTTTGGCGTGGGCGGTGTTGCGTTGGCGCTTGCCGTGCAAAGCACCCTGGCGGATTTCCTGGCGTCGCTATGGATCCTGTTCGACAAGCCTTTCGTCCTTGGCGACCCCATCGCCATAGATACCTACACGGGAACCGTCGAGCGCATCGGTCTGAGGACCACGCGCCTTCGCGGCCCCTCGGGCGAGCAGATCATCATCGGCAACTCGGATGTCGTCAAAAGCCGCATGCGCAACTACAAGCGGATGCGCGAACGCACGCTCGTGTCTACACTCTATCTGACCTACGAAAACAGTCATGAGGCCCTGGCGCGCACCACGACCCTCATCGAGGGTATAGTGCAGAACGACGGCCGCGCGCGATTTCTGCGTGCGCATTTCACAGATTACCAGCCCCAGGGGCTGATCTTCGAGGTGGCATACAGCGTGCGAGAGGATTATGTCGACGCCTACAGGGACGTTCAGCACGCCATCAACCTGGCTATTTTCCATGCCTTCTACGAGCAGGGTATCGAGTTCGCTCACCAGCCGGTGGCCCATACCCAGCCCTTGCCAGACCCTATCGCAAAGGAGGCGTCATGAACGACATGACACAAGACGGCGATAGGCTCGTCGTCGTTTCCAATCGGCTGCCGGTGGTCGTCAAACAGGTGGACGGCCAGTGGACCTTCACCCCGGGTTCCGGGGGACTCGTGAGCGCACTGGCCCCGGTATTGCGTAACCGCGGCGGGATATGGATCGGATGGCCTGGCACCTCGGACGCCGATCCCGCGACGCTTTCGGGGTTATTGCGCGAGGCGACGCGTCATTCCGGCTACTCGCTGAAACCTGTGGCGCTCGACCAGCGTGACAAGGAGGATTTCTACTACGGATTCGCCAATGAGGTGATCTGGCCGCTCTTTCACGACCTTCAGTCGCACTGCAATTTCGCACCGCGCTACTGGGACGCCTATAACCGCGTCAACCGCCGATTCGCCGACGTCATCATGCAAAACACGCGTCCCGGCGACTTCATTTGGATCCATGACTATCATCTGATGAGCGTCGGTCAGGAATTGCGGGCGCAGGGGATCGCGGCACGCATGGGCTTTTTTCTCCACATCCCGTTCCCACCGCTCGACATCTACATGAAGTTGCCATGGCGCTTTCCGCTGTTGCGCGCCCTGCTCGAATACGATCTGCTCGGATTCCAGACCCTGCGCGACCGCCGCAATTTCCTCCAGTGTGTGCGTTTGATCGCCCCGGACCTGTCGGTAAGCGGCAAGGGACAGGTGATCACGATCCGCGTCGGGAACCGCGAACTGCGCGTAGGCACTTTCCCAATCGGCATCGACTACCAGGAATTCGCGCGCGGCAGCAAGGCCGAGCCGGTCGTGCGCAAGGCCCGCGAACTCCACGAGGACCTGCCCGGCCGCCAGGTCCTGCTGGGCGTGGACCGGCTCGACTATACAAAGGGGATCTGTCATCGATTCGAGGCCTTCCGCAATGCCCTCCAGCGCTTCCCCGAGCTGCATCATCGCACCACACTCATCCAGGTCGTGGTGCCAAGCCGTGAGGACATCCCCAAATACAACGCCCTGAAGATGGAAATGGAGCGGCTCGTGGGCGAGATCAATGGCCAGTTCACGCAATCGGGGTGGGTCCCCATCCACTACATATTCCGCAGCCTCAGTCGCACCGAGCTTCTGGCCTATTATCGTGCCTGCGAGATCGCGCTCATCACCCCCCTCAAAGACGGCATGAATCTCGTCGCCAAGGAGTTCTGCGCCGCCACCCCGGAAAATAACAGCGTCCTAATCCTCTCGGAGTTCGCCGGGGCCGCCGCGCAGCTGCAAAAGGGCGCGTTGCTGGTGAATCCCTACAATGTCGAAGAGGTGGCCGAGACCATCCAGCGGGCGATCACCATGGGACCCGGCGAACGGCGCGCACGCATGCATAAACTCAAGCGTTTTGTCCGCGAATACGATATCTTCTGGTGGGTGGACTCGTTCCTGCGCGCGGCCATCGCCAAAGATCTGAGCAACTTCCCAGCCCCCGAGGAGTATGTCCCGCATATGGAGACGATATCGCTCTGAAATTTTGCGGGGAGGGCGCGGGCGCATGGACAACGCCCGCCATCCCACCGCTTCGTGGCGCGCATGCCCAAGCGCACCCTGTCAAGATTGTCGGTGCACGCAGACCTCGTTAGACTGCCTGCGTGCCGCCCCTATCGACCGTGACCCAAAACCCCACGGCCTTGCCGCCACCTGCCCCGACATCGGCCTACGCGTGGTTGGTAGACGCAAGACCGGTTGCGTGTGGCCGCCATTGTATATTGAGGTGCCCATGAAGATCCTGGAGGGCTTGAACGACCAGCAACGCGAGGCCGTGCGGCTGATCGATGGGCCCGTGCTCGTCCTGGCCGGTGCCGGTAGCGGCAAGACCACGGTGATTGCCCGCAAGATCGCCTACCTCATTACCCACGGCGGCTACGATCCCGCCCATATCACCGCGGTCACGTTCACCAACAAGGCGGCACGCGAGATGCGCGAACGCGCGAGCGGGCTGCTACCATCGACCACCCGCCGAGGCTTGAGTGTCCTGACCTTCCATGCCCTCGGATTGAAGATCATCCGCGAGGAAACGCAGGCCCTCGGTCTGCGGCACGGCTTTACCCTGCTCGATCCGCGGGATGCCGAGGCGCTCATCAAAGACCTATGCCGGGAGCGCTTGCGCAGCGACACCC
>JAJZZU010000241.1 GCA_021797365.1 Pseudomonadota bacterium
GCTGCATCAGCGACGCTCATGCCTTTTGCCAGCGCTGACAAAACGTCCGCCCCCGGCGTTCCTTGGAAAAGGCTCCAGAGTTGCCGGTAGCGCGCGGCGGTCAGCCCGCGCACGATTGGCTCGCGTGGCTCGATCCGCATATCCTCCGTGATCTGTGTTTGCCAATTTTCACCGAAGGCGTCTGTCAAGAAAACCGTGTTTCGTGGCATGATGTGTCTCCCAAATGGCTATGATTTAAGCCTATCCGAGTTTTTCTGGAATGCCACAACCATTCCAAAAACGTGTGTGTTAATGCAGTACGATTAACACACAAGCGCCCGGAAACCGCTTATTTTGTAGTGGTTTTCGTGTGTATACCGTTCGTCGGATTGTTGTGTTCGGTGGCTTGTATGGCGGATGGGGTGCCAGTTTGCGCGACTATCTGATGCGCAGTCGCACGGTCGCGAGGGCTTTTCCGCGCGATACCGTGCGACAATCCTGCGACAATTCTGTGCCGAATGGTGCCCGCTGGTGTCCTCTAGCGTCCCCGTAATGCGTTGAATCAAAACGGAAAGGCGTGCAACCCCTTGATGTGTAAGAGGGCTTTTTGCGATTCGTAATCAGTAGGTCGGGCGTTCGATTCGTCTCACCGGCACCATATAAAACAAAGACTTACAGACTATCACGCGATACCCTGTTTAACCCTTGTAAGCACTATGTAAGCACCCTGGGCAGTTTCGGGCCTATTTCGCCCTTCCCTTGACTCGCCGCCACTACCGGGCTATTCAGGTCGGACACGACAATGAGGGGGGGGGGTTATGGGATTTCGTCGATGGGTAATTATCGTATCCTTAGCGGCTGCATCATTAGCGGGATGTGCGTCGCTGGAATATCACCGTCCCAGCCAATATCCCCTTGCACTAATCGCGAACGATCCATCTTTGGCTAACTATCCTTTGTTAAAGCGGGGATGTCGAAGCGCAAGAGCGCACTCGGTCGGAGTTGTAGCCTTATTAAACGCAACAAAAAACCGACCGTATGGTGTGAGTCACACAGTCGTCAAAATTGAAAACTCAGTGTCTTTATATCCAGGCGCCCCCGTTTGGCTAGCGTTGCCAGCGTTCTCTGGATCGCAAGTGCCAATTGTTACCTGTCATGCAACACTTGTTTTCACGCATGGGCGCACTGAAAGCGGAGTCTATACGGTGTACCCCCCGATACCTCAGCAGACACCACCTAGGCCACTTCGGGCCTATTGGATTTCCGACAATCTCCCGAAGACGGACTATCAGCGCGGGGAGGCTTATTACAAAGGGGAAGGCGTCCCGCAGAGCGACACAAAGGCAGCAGACTGGTGGGACAAGGCAGCAGAGCTACGGGACGGTTATTGGTCCCAAAAAGCGGCGGCGGCCTTTCGGGTAACGGTTCACACCGAGGCAATTAAGGCGTTCAAAGATTCTTGCGGGAATCCCAAGGTTATCGCGTTCGCGCATTCAGAGATCCCCGTCATTCTTGGCTTACACAGAAGGGATATATATATACGTCATATCTTCCCATTGATAAATCGTTCCTGGACGATGATCGGAAGTGTAATTGGGCACAAGGGTCTGTCGGGCGTGATTGCTATGACATGCCCTATAAGGGTGATATGGAGCAACGGGCTCGTCGAGGATAAATATATTTCCCTATGGAAAAATCGCTATGGGCAAGAAATGGCCGCCTATGGTAGGCGGCTTCCAGCCGCGAAGCTCGGCCATCTGTCGCGAAGCTCGGCCATCTGTGAAGCTGGCGAGGGAAAGGCAGGGTGCACGCAATGATTTGAACATTCCGCAGAAATCTGCGGGAAGTTGTGGCGAAGCCCGCCAGGCTCTCGCCGACATGACCGGGGTATCTAGCCGCACTCTAGATAAGGTAGAACGCATAGAAGCGGAAGCTTTTCAGGTAATGTACGCACAGTCGATGATAGTGTGCTATAAAAAATGACTAACTGCTGATTTTATGTCTATAGTTTGTAAATATTCGGGAAATAGGGATGAGAAGGCAACGAGTAACAAAGAAAGAACAAAGGGCAATGGGCTACTTTGTGGGTGCGCTCATCCTTTTTGCAGTCTTAAGGCCGGTAATCGTTGGACTGGTCCATGCGATAGGCAATCATTTAACTGTGATCGTGGTGTTGTTAGGTATAGCAGCTGCTCTTTTCGCGTTTATCAAACATACCCATCAAGAGGCTGCCCTGGAAAAGGTGCGCCTTATTGTCAGCAAACATATTAAGGCGCTGTCTCGTAGGAAGCTTCAGCTGATTAAAAAGGATGCCTACGGACAAACCCTTCATGATAAGTGGTTAGCGGAACTCGATTACTTTATTGCTCATCAAATTATACCTAACCTCTCAGCTGGGGAAGTTAAAGCCGCAGGGCGATTGCGCGTCAAAATTATGTATTACATAGATCAAGCAGTGGACGCGGAAAATAAAGAAAGCCCCGCTTTTATGACGTTCTCCGATGATATGACCCCCTCTGAGTTTGAGACCTTTTGCGCAGAGGCGTTGAAGCGTGCTGGATGGGATGCTCGTGTAACTATGCAGAGCCGCGATCAGGGAAGCGATGTAATTGCCGAGAAAAATGACGTCCGTATTGTCGTTCAGTGCAAGCTCTATGCACGACCAGTAGGGAATAAGGCCGTTCAGGAGGTTGTTGGTGCACGAGCTCACGAACGAGCTGATTATGGGATTGTGGTCTCAAATAACAAGTTCACATCGGCGGCGGAAGCCCTCGCGCAGACTAACGGGGTACTGCTACTACATTTCCGAGACCTGGATTCGATTGACAACTATCTAGACGGCCATCAAGAGACCGGATGAGTGCGCCCACAAGTTATGGTAGTGGGATAAGTTGTGCCATCACCCGCTAAGTCCCACGTCACCCATTCCGCCAAAGCCCAGGGCAGAAGACGAATAAGGGGGCTGTGTCACCTTCAATAAGGAGGCCGGTATGAGTCTCCGCTCGGACCGTCCGGCAGAATTCTGCGGAACGGCTCCATTCTGCTTGAGCGCCCCTACTTGACGTTCCCTCGCCAGCTTCGCCAAGTCCTCTTTCAGGCTCAAGGCGATCTCGATATGGGGGGGAGTCCGCCATAGGTGACGAACCGGGCATGCGGGTAGAGTTCGCGTCCCAGGGCCTCAAGGCGCGCAACCCAAGCCCTCTCTGTCTCACCATCCCGTCGTGGGGTGTAGGGAATCTGATTTTCTGCTAGGGCCTCTACTGGCCCCCTATCGGGAAGGCCGCCAATAATCCGAATCAGGGTTTGCTCACGGCCACGCGAAAGGGCATTGATTCGTTTCTTTAGGCTCATCGGTTTTCCCCGCGTTGGTTTTCCAGTTCAGTCAACCTTGCTTCAATCTCGGTAAGCTCCAGCGCCTTGCGTTGGGATTCCAGAATGGCCGCCAGTCCCTGCCCTTCCTCGATGGTGAGCAATCCACCGGCCACGGCTTCCAGAATCGAACCTATGGCCTTTGATGCGTCTGCCGCACTCTCCACCTTGGGCATGGTAAACGTGAGCTGGCGGCCTTTCCGGGCAGGCCAAACCCTGTCCAGGATGATGCGGGCCGCCGTCATGTCCCCGTTTCGGGCTTCCTGAATCACAGTCTTGAGTAAGCCTTCCGCCGCGGCGGTCCCTATCGCGTCGAGCGCCGCAAGCGCCACATGCCTTGACCCCGCTGGCCGTCCCTTCGGATTGCCGGACTGGCCCTTCGGAAAGGGCTTGCCGCGCTGCTTGGGTGGTGTTGTATCAACGTCCATAGGCTGTCCTTTTCGTCACTGTGACGCGTTACACGCATGCCCCAAGCATGCCTCAGGCAATGCCCCAAGCATACCTCGGGGGGATTCGGGAGGATTTTCGACTTATCAGTGGCCGTTACTGTAACGCTTCGTTCCCATCCGTTTCAGTCTCCAAGCCCATAGGTTCCTCACCGGGCCGATAGCCACCATTCACGGCCTCCGTGACTGGGGGATAGCCCGCGAGTAGGGGACTGTCGGGGGGGAGTTCCTCGTATTCTCCGCTCTTGTTCCTTATCAGATAGCCTTGAGTGCTCCTATCTGGCCTGACGAGGTGCAGAATGATGGTTATAGGCTCCATGGGAGCTTGAATGTCCTTTTCAAGTGCCTTGATTCGTTTGACTTGTGCCGTGGTCATTATGTCCTCCGTTCGTGCAAAGGGGTAATCGTGCAATTCTGTTGCCGTGCATTGCCGTCCGTTGTCATTCATTGTTGTTACTCCGTAACGGTTGGTAGTCCGGACATTGCCGCTTGGTATGGGGATATGGGGGCATCTGCCCTTTTGGGGGCCCACCACGCGCACACGTTCCAATCCCGCTATGGCCTACCGGGTCAGCCGTGAAGTGTGCACAGTTGTTACGCCCCGATTTAATCGAGGGCGTCGGTCGCGAGCTATTCGAGGCGGGACGGTAGGGCGCGTCCCGCGCAGCACTGGGGAATACCGGGTGCCTGAACAACGCGGGACATCCTTAAGAGGTGGAAGGGGCTCCCCACATGCGAATAATGGGGGCTCCTCAGTAGAATTCGTGGGCCGATTTCGGCTCAGGAAGCTTGCCCAAGGCATGTAATAAAGCCATTTCCAGGATCTCTGGGGATCGGAAACCATACGATTTTCTGATGGTCAGTTTGGCTTTG
>JAJZZU010000242.1 GCA_021797365.1 Pseudomonadota bacterium
CGCCGGGTTTTCTTTCAAGGTGGCCAGCAATAGCGCCTGGGTACGCATGGTTTGGGAAGGGTCCTCGGTGATTGAAGCCGGTCATCTGGCGCTGCAGGCGGGCTTGCCGCTTACCGTGCCACCTAGGGTAATGATATACGAATACCACAGAAGCGGGAGTCATGGGCGCCGTTTACCTAAAAGGCCTTATGGCGCGGCGCCTTCGCGGGGTTCCAGGGGCGATGGCGGCCATAGGTGCGCGGCGCCGCGCACGCCGGAGGCGGCGCCGTGTTGGGCGGGGACGATGGGCGTGGTCAGATCATCCGTGAACGCCGCTTGCGCGAGGAGTGTGGGCACCTCGGTGTAGAGGGCCGGGATCGCGCTCAAGCCGCCGCCGAGCACGATCACGTCCGGGTCCAGGATATTGACCACGACTCCCAGCGCGCGCCCGAGGCGCGCGCAATAGAGATCGAGGGCGGCCTGCGCGCGGGCATCGCACGCGGCGCGCGATGCGATCTCCTGGGCCGTGGCCCCATCCTGCCCGCCCAGGGCCCGATAGCTGGCGGCAAGCCCCGGACCGGAGAGCAGGGTCTCTACGCATCCCCGGCGCCCGCAGTAGCAGGCCGGGCCGTCGGTCTCCAGGACGTTGTGTCCCCACTCGCCGGCGATGTGCTGGCGTCCCGGCCACAAGGCCCCGTCGAGGACGAGGCCCCCGCCGACCCCGGTGCCGAGGATGACCGCGAATACGCAGCGCCGGCCCTGGCCGGCCCCGTCGCGTGCCTCGCTCAAGGCCAGGCAGTTGGCGTCATTCTCAAGGCGCACCGGGCGATCGAGGCGGCGCGCGAGGTCCTCGCGCAGTGGTCGGCCGTTGAGGCAGATGGTATTGGAGTTCTTCAGCACCCCGGTCTTGTGCGAGATCGCGCCCGGACTACCGACGCCCACGGTGCACGGACCTTCGGTTACGCCCTCGAGATCCCGGACAAGCGCCGCGATCGCCTCCAGGATCGCGTCATAGCCCTGCACGGCCGGAGTCGCTATGCGCCGACGGGCAAGCTCGCGGCCCGAGGCGTCCATCGCGATTCCTTCAATCTTGGTGCCGCCGAGGTCGATGCCTATGCGCACAGGGCATCGAGCCAGCGGGCGTAGAGGATGTCCGCGGTTTTGTGCAGGGACGCGACCTTGGCGGCGGCATCCGCGCGCATGACCTCGGCGGTTTGAACCGAGGGCGAGGCCACGAGACGTCGCCCGGCGGTGCTGCCCGCCCAGGCGTCGATCATGGTGGTGGTCATCTCGATGTGGCACTGCAGGGCGAGGGTGCGACCGATGACAAAGCCTTGATGTCGGCAGAAGGGGCCGGTCAGGATCGGGGCGGCATCCTGTGGGATCGTGAAGGTCTCGCCGTGCCAGTGGAAGACCTCGAAGCGCTCGGGCAGACCGGCGAGCCATTGCCGGCCGGCCTCGCCCGGCACGCGCTCGACCAGACCCCAGCCGATCTCCATCACCGGGTTGGGTCCGACCACTCCACCTAGGGCCTTGCTGATGAGTTGGCCCCCCAGGCAATGGCCCAGCACCGGCTGGCCAGCAGCCTGCGCCTCGCGGATGAGCGTCAGGGCCTTGGGGATCCATGGTAGGGGGTCATTTACGCTCATGGGGCCGCCCATGAAGATGAGCCCCGAGTAATCGCGGGCCGTCTGCGGCATGGCATCACCCTGATCGACGCGGATCAGGGTATGGGGCAGGCCATGCCTTTTCAGGACATCGGCTAGGTAGCCCGGGCCCTCGCCGGGGGCATGTCGAAAAATGGCAAGAGGTTTCATCTGATGGAGAGGCCTTGATTCGTTGACTATCGTCCCGATTCCAGGCCCCACCCGAGCACGGCCGTGCGCGACGGGGTCGGATCGCCCGTGCGTCAGTATAGCGGTATTAAAGGCGAGCGCCCTAGTCGGCGGCGACCATGGGGGATGTTTCTCCGCCCAGCCGGTGCCCCTTGATCAAAAGCACGAGTGGCAACATGGCGACAAAGCTCATCGTGATAAACACGAACGCGGCATCGAAGGCCACCATCTGCGACTGTCGGGTCAGGGTCCCGGCCAGCACGCGGGCGCCGAGCGCGGATTGCGGCAGCAGGTGCAGGGGCGCGAGATAGGTAGTGGCGGCTGCCCCAAAGGTGCTGATGTGCGCCCCTATCGCGTTCCATGCAATCTGGCCATGGCGGATGAACATGGTCGTGACCAGCGAGATGCCGATGGATGAGCCGACCGTGCGCATAAGGCTAAAGAGCCCCGCGGCCTCCGATGCCGACTCGCGCGGGAGCGTCGAGAATGCGACTGTCGAGAGCGGCACATAGATCATACCCAGGCCCAGACCTTGGATCAGTATCGGCCAAATGACCTGCCATTCACCGATATAGAGGTCGTAGCGTCCCATGGCCCAGGTCCCAAGGCCGCTCAAGACGATGCCGATGGTGATCAGGATACGCGGACTCATGCGGGTGATGAGCCGGCCTACGATCAACATACTGAATGCGCTCACGATGCCCCGCGGCGCCATGGCGAGACCGGTGGTAAGCGTCGGGTAGTGAAGGAGTTCTTCGAGAAATAGCGGCTGCATGACCATGGACCCGTACATGCCGAGACCGAAGATCGCGAGCAGGAGGCTTGCCACCGTAAAGTTGCGGTCGGCGAGGATGCGCAGATCGAAGAGGCGCGCTCCGCGCCGCCCGATACTATGCACCGCGAAGGCCACCAGACCGGCGATCGCCACCACCACCGCCAGCTGAATGCGCCGCGATCCGAGCCAGCCATATTCGTTGCCGCGATCCAAAAGGAATTGCAGGGCACTGATGCATAGGGCCAGATAGGCCAGCCCCGCCCAGTCCATGGCACGCTCGTGGCGCGCGGTGTCGGGGACCGATGTGAGCGCCAGGACATAGGAGAGGATGCCGACCGGAAGGTTTATGAAAAAGGTCCAGCGCCAGCTCAAGACCTCAGTCAGATAGCCGCCCAGGGTGGGTCCGAGAATGGGGCCTATCATGACCCCGATGCCCCATATGGCCATCGCCCGTCCACGTTCCTCGATCGGGTAGACGCTTACCAGGATGGCCTGCGAAAGCGGGACCAGGGAGGCCCCGAAGGCCCCCTGCAACAGACGAAACACGACGATCTGATCAAGCGAGCCGGCCAATCCGCACAAGGCGGAGAACAGTACGAACCCGAAGATGCTGATGAGCAGGTAACGTCGGCGGCCGAGCCGGTCCATGAAAAACCCCGTGAGCGGCATGAACACCGCGGACGCCACGAGGTAGCTCGTCAGCACCCAGGTGATCTGATCGGGAGTGGCCTCGAGTTGCCCTTCCATGTGCGGTAGGGCGACGTTCACGATCGTGGTGTCGAGCACCTGCATCACGGTCGTTGCCATGACCGCAATCGTGATCAGCAGGCGCTGTCTGGGGCTCACGGCCCGATTTCAGGAGGGGGAGGATTCTCGATACATACCAGGATGCTGCACGCTGACAGATCGAGGAGTGTTACACCCACGGACCCTCGCCACCATCGCGCGAATGCCGACTGTGTGCGGTGGCCGAGTACGATAAGATCCACCTGCAGGGTCTTTGCGGCGCGCGCGATCTCGTCTATGGGCTCGCCCAGCGCCACATGTCCCCGCGCCTTTACGCCACGCTCAGTAAGCCGGGTGACGCCCTCGTTCAAGATCTCTTCGGTCTGGCGCGTCTGTTCCGCAAACGGTGCATCACTCGACAGCGATTCGCCCACGATCGCTGTGGCGCTGGTACGGACGACGGCAAGGAGGTGGACGAAGGCGCCGCAGGCACTTGCCAGTTCCGCCCCCTGATGGAGCGCGGTGCGCCCCTCACGGGTGCCGTCGTAACAGAGGAGCATGGTGCGAAAGACCATGGGCGTCTCCGTCAATGTTTGCGGGCCTTGCGGAAAAAGACCGTGGCGGTCGCGCTCGTCCCGATCCTGAGTGGCCAGCGGGGGTTCGGGTTTAGAATCAATATCCGCACCGGAACGCGCTGCGTGACCTTGACCCAGTTCCCGGTGGCGTTTTCCGGTGGAAGGAGCGAGAAGGCCGTACCGCTCCCACCGCTGATGCCTACTACTCTACCGCGGAAGCGTTGATTTGGGTACATGTCGATATGGATGTGGGCACGGTCGCCTACGACCACGCGGCTAAGGGAGGTCTCCTTGAAGTTGGCCGTTACCCAATACTCGCGGCTCGCGATCAGGGCGAACAGCGGCGTGCCGGCCTGTATGTAGGCGCCGGGTCGCAGGCGCATGTTGCTGAGGTAACCATTGGTCGGTGCACGCACCAGACAGTGAGAGAGATTGAGTCGCGCGCGCGCGAGCGCGGCCTTGGCGGCGGCCAGGGCGGCGCGGTCGGCCTTGACCGTGGCCTGTGCCGTCTCCGAGGCTTGTGATGACAAAAAGTGGTGCACGGCCATGCGTTGCGTGCGACCGCTAATGGCCTCGGCATTGGCGAGCAGGGCCTGGCGTTGCGCGACCGAGGCGCGCGCCGCGAGCACGGCGATTTGATAGGGATGCGGGTCGATCTCAAACAGGCGCTGATGGGCGCGAACCGGCCGGTTATTGTGGACAAACACCCGTGCCACCGGTCCGGAGACCTGTGCGGCTATCGACACGACATGGGCGCCCACATAGGCATCATCCGT
>JAJZZU010000243.1 GCA_021797365.1 Pseudomonadota bacterium
AACACGCACCTTCGTGGGACAAAGATAATGCAAATAGTCAAGGTCACTGAAAAGCGGCTAAGTCATGACAGAGGTGTAGAAATATGGGAAACCGGAGCGCGATAACCCTTAGCCTTTAATAGTAGGCCCATCCTCCCATCGGGGTTCAGCCTGAGCGCCAATCACCACGACCTGCCCGGCTGTCTCGGTTTCGCGGGGGAGGCATGCGGCCAGCAATCTCACGAACAAGGCCGGTTCATCGCGGGCGATCTGCACAAGCCATGTAATGCCGCCAACCTGCTCGAAGGCCGACAAGATGGCTTGCCTGGCCTCGGTGCCTGTCTTGTTACGCGATCCACGCGGACGGCCGGGGCCAGGGGCCGTACCTTTGGCAAAGCGTCCATGCGTGGCGCGTCTCGGTTTCTCGACGGTTTCAAAATCGGTCATGGTGTCCTCCTATCTTCCGCTTCAAGCGGGCCGCTTCCAGTTCGTAAAGGGTAAGGTATCGCTCGGCCTGCCGCCGCTGGCTTGGGGTGAGCGTGGGAGCACTCAACAGCCCGCTGGCGTAGGCCGCCCACTTCAGGGTGTCAGCCCTCCACCACTCGGTGCTATTCGGGGTCGTGTCCCTGTCGATCATTGGCTTTACTCCGCGTAAGAATGTGGATAGATGACCACGGGCGCGTGAGGGAAGCGGCTTGCGGCTTCCTTATGCAGTCTGGCCGACCATTGCTCGTATGTCTCGCCAGGCTGGCGGGGCATGTCCGGTAACATGGGGAGGTCGACGTCAGGGAATCCGCCGATTATAAGGATACGGTCAGGCTGGCGCCGGGTGAGTCGGTCAAGTCGAGATTTAAGCGTCATGGCCGCCCCCCTGCCGATAGCCGCCGTTCGTTTCGGGAGTTACGGGCGGCCTTCCGGCCAGAAGCGGATCTTCGGTCGTAAGGTCTATGTATCCCTTGGGAGCTTTGAGCAGGTAGCCTTCGACGGTGCCATCGGGGCGCAGGATCGGACGCAGGACTGTCACGGGCTCCACGGGTGGCGGGGCCTTTTCTTCGAGTCGGTTAATTCTGGTTTCGAGTGTCATATTTGTGTCTCCTTTCCAGTTCCGTGATACGCGAATCAAGCTCGCTGGTTTCAATGGCTTTGCGCTGCGCCTCGATGATCGTGGTCAGTCCGGCCGCTTCCTCGATGGTCAGTTGACCGGCCGCCGTGGCAGTCAAGATGTGGTCGATGGCTCGCACAATATCGTGGGCGCTTTGTATGGATGGCGCGTCGAATACCACGGGACGGCCTTTGCGAACAGGCCACACGCGATCCAGAAGGATGCGAGCGGCCCCCATGTCGCCGTTCAGGGCCTTTGCGATAACCGTCTGTAGCAGTCCTTGCGCGGCATCCTCCCCGATCTTGTCCAGGGCGACCAAGGCGGTATTGCGCGATCCACGCGGCCGACCTTTCGGGTTGCCGGATTGGCCCCGCTTAAAGCGCCAAGGCTTCTCTTTCGGGCCTGTTTTATCAGTCATGACAGTGGCCTCCAGTATCCGCAACCTCGCCCCTCGTGGGGATACCGGGCCTTCGCGTGTTCACAGGAGACCAGGGCCTCGCGTTCCCCCGGATCGGGCCGCCAGAGGGCACAGGTGGCGCACGATACAGGCGGGCGCGGGATCGGTAGCCCCCGCACGCGATTGGAGCACCATGGGCAGGCGGTGACGTGAGGCGGGGCTCCCTGGAAAATATGGACCGGCCCACATCCCTCGCAAAAGGTGGCCGAGGTGTAGGAGGCCGGTACGTCCCCACGCGACCGGATGGCCGCCACGCGCTCGGCATACTCGATGGCCTCCCGTTCGGCGTCGGTTGGCTCCGTGACTTGCCCCCCGTTCGCGGGCTCGTTTTTCGGAAACGTCTTGGTGCGCGCACTGTCTTTACTGCCAAAAGGGGCTTTTGGCAGTTTTGGCAGTTCACTCACAACGTGGTTTCCGGTTTTTGTCCTGAGCAGCGACATGTAATCGGTCATAGCCGCGCCCTCGGGTTCAGGGTGTAGACCGTGGCCGCCCGCCCTTCCGTTGGTCGTTGCGTTTCGGCGAGCCAGTCCATATCCACGCAGTAGGCAAGACCCGCCGCCGCCCGCTCACGATCCAGGCCCGACCATCCGGGACGCCACACGTCCCGACTCCCGAACCCGTCACGGGGAAGGTCGCCGCGTTTGATCCGGCTCAAAATCGCCTTGGCGGCCGCAAGCTCAGGGTGGGTCGCGGACCCATAGCAGCGGATGGCGTGCCCCTCCAGGTATTGCGCCCAAGCTAGGGCTTTTAGCGTCGGCATCTCTGCGACCGGGCCTGTGCCGCCGTCGGCAAGGTGGCAGATCAAGGCGAGCGCGGGGACCAGCTTTCGGTATTTCGCAAGGTGCGACTCTAAGGCCGGTATCAGGTCGCCAGAGCGTAGTCGGGCCTCAAGGCTTGTGCGCCATTCCAAGAAAAGCTCAAGAGCCCCTTCACTGAGCCGCAGGTATGGCACGCCTTCGGGTTCGCCATCGAAGTCGGTATCTTGCATGGCCCCGACAGATTCGGGCGTCATCATGTCCATCCGGTCAAAAGCGGCGAAGGCTTGGCGTTTTGCATCGCCATCCGGGAAGCGATCCACATTACGCCAATCGCCGGAGGCATCGGGCCAGACCATGAGCGAGAAGCGCTGCGCGAGACCATCGTCTGACGCGCCACCTTTGAGGGCGTCCTGCAAATAGGCTTGCAGCCGAGCCGGTTGCGTCGTGCCGCAGACGCTCAAAGCCATAGCCGGGATGTGAAGATTAAATCCGCGCCCGATCCGGTCGAAGGTATACGAGCCCGATCCATCCCAGGCTTCCAATAGAAACGCGCGATGGTCGGCCTTGTCCTCGCGGTCCAGCTCACGGAGGAGGCCCATGATCTCATCGCGCTCCAGCATGAGCCCCTGCGGGTTTTGCCGGAGAAGCTCGCCTAGCGCCTCGGGCGTTGCGTTGCTTGTGGTGTAGCGCCGCAGACATGGTTCAACGTCTTGGGCGTCTCCGGCCAGTAGGTGTCCGACACTGGCCTTGGGATTGGCGCCAAGCGCCTTCCGCGCGGCTTTCTCGCCCGCCTCGGCCTGAAGGTCCGCGACCTTCTTCGCGCGTTCCCAGTCGGTATGACGGGCCGCGTACTCCTCCTGGGCACGGGCCGCGAGACGCTTTAGTGGCGCAGTCGCCTGCGCCATCGCAGGACTTTTCATCATACCCGGCCGCCCGACTATCAGCCCCCACAGGTTCGCGATAACCGTCCAGTCGGTCCGCGTCTGCGGCCTCACTCCCACCTTTCGACCGAGGGCCGTCGCCAGCGCCAGCATGGTGGGAATCGCCACGAAGTCCGGCGGACAAGAAACGCGCTCGGCAATATCGGCGATCCAGGGATGGACGGACTCGGGCAGCAATGCCGCCTCGAAGCGAGGCACGGGCGCGAGGTTGTCGGGAAATGGTTGCGGCTCAGGCCATTCCCTTTTTGCCCCGCGTTTCGCGGCCTGCTCGTCCAGGAAGGTGGCGCCCCGGTCGATGCCGTCAAAAGTATGGTCAAGCCGCATGGCGCACCCCCGCAAGGTCCACGGCTTCGCGGATGCGTCGTACTGCCAGCGCCAGCCGGTCAAGGCTATCCATGTCGAGAGGTCCGCCCTTGGCGGCCGTGCTCGCGGCGACCAGGACCACAAGCGCCTCATGCCCAAGAGCGCGCAACACGTCGTGAGCCGGAAATGGAGCCCGTTCCCGCGTAAAGTCGCCCAAGCGTTCCGGGAACAAATCCTGTAATGACAGGCCGATGGCAGCGAGAACATCAAGCGTACTGCATCCGCCAAAATCGTGAACCAGAAGGCGGCCGTCCGGCAATTCACGGACACTCAGGCTTGGTGATCTATCCTCATGCGCCGGGCAACGCGCAACCCAACGACATTCGCCGGTTTGCTTCACGCCATCCAGGCGTGCCAGCAATGTTTCAGCGCTCATGGCGGCGTCTCCATTGGGTCCACAGTTCCAACACTAACCAAGGGCCCACCACGGGCAGAAGTGCATAAAGGGCGCTCATTCGTCCCCCTCGGACTCAGCCTGCAATTCGGCCAAAATCTCGGCGCGTTGTTCGGCAATCTCGTCTTGCCGTTCGGCTTCGATGTCGGCCAAAAGCTCGGCGCGGCAGATTCGAAAATGCTGGGTGGGCGTCATGCGACACCCCGATCCGAAGTCGAGACGCGGGTTTGGGCCTCAAGCCAGGATTCAACGTCACTGAGCCTGTAAAACGGCTTCCGTCCAACCTTGATAAACCGTGGGCCGTTGCCTTGCCAACGGGCGCGTTCGCACCACGCTTCTGATCGGCGAAGGTAATGCGCAAGCTCGGATTGGTTTAAGAGCGCGCTCTTGTCGTTAATGTTTTGCATGTTTCCACCTTGGTATAAGTTAACAAGGCAGAAGTTACGCGCAGTTGTTGGCCGCTACACGGGGGCAGATTTTCGCCAAAAGTGCTCGAAAAGTGACAGTTGCTAGGGGCGGTGCTCGCGGAATAGGTCGCGCATAGCGCTTTCTGGTACGCGGGCGAGTCGGCAGAAAATGGACAGATAGGCGTCGAAGCTACCTTCAGCCGGGGTCGCTCGCCAGTCCTTACTTATAAGGGTCGGCTCCCGCTCGGTG
>JAJZZU010000244.1 GCA_021797365.1 Pseudomonadota bacterium
ACACCGGCGACCGGGTGGTGATCTACATGCCCATGGTGCCAGAGGCGGTGATCGCCATGCAGGCGTGCGCGCGCATCGGTGCCATCCATTCGGTGGTATTCGGGGGCTTCTCGGGCGAATCCCTGAAGGGACGCGTCATCGACGCCGGGGCGACGGCGGTCGTGACCGCCGACGGCGGGCATCGCGGGGGGCGCATCATCGGGCTGAAGGCCATCTGTGACCAGGTACTAGACGAGTGCCCCACGGTACGCACGCTGTTCGTGCTAAAGCGCGCCGGCAATGCCATCGCCTGGCGCCCGGGGCGTGACATCTGGTGGCATGAGGCGGTGGCCGATGTCAGCGCTGACTGCGCCCCGGTGGCCGTGGGCAGCGAGCACCCGCTATACCTGCTCTACACCTCGGGGTCGACGGGACGGCCCAAGGGCATACAGCACGCCAGCGCCGGCTATCTCCTCGGGACCATCCTCACCATGCGCTGGGTATTCGACATCCGCGAAGACGACGTCTTCTGGTGCACGGCAGATGTGGGCTGGGTGACCGGCCACAGCTATGTCGCCTACGGGCCGCTCGCGTGCGGCGCGACCATGGTCATGTACGAGGGGGCCCCGACCATCCCCGACCCAGGGCGCTTCTGGGACCTCTGCGAACGCCACCGGGTCAGCGTCTTCTATACCGCACCGACCGCCATTCGGGCCTTGAAAAAGCACGGGGACGATTACCCGCGCGGTCATGACTTAAGTCGCCTGCGACTCCTTGGGAGCGTGGGCGAGCCCATCAATCCGGAGGCCTGGATGTGGTATTACCAGGTCATAGGCCAGGGCCGGTGCCCGATCGTCGATACCTGGTGGCAAACCGAGACCGGGGTTCATATGATCGCACCCATCCCCGGGATCGTAGCCTTGAAGCCGGGGTCGTGTACGCGACCGCTCCCCGGGATCGTAGCCGACGTGGTGGATGCCGAGGGGACGCCTGTGACCGCCCCCGACGAAGGCGGCTTCCTGGTGATCAAGCGCCCGTGGCCATCGATGTTGCGCACGATCTGGGGCGATCCCGAGCGCTACCGCGAGACCTATTGGGAGCGCTTCCAGAATCGCTACTATGTGAGCGGCGACGGGGCGCGGCGCGACGCCGATGGCTATTTTTGGGTCATGGGGCGGGTCGACGATGTCCTCAAGGTCTCCGGTCACCGCCTGGGGACCATGGAGATCGAGTCGGTGCTCGTGGCCCACCCCCTGATCGCGGAGGCGGCGGTGGTGGGACGGCCCGACGAATTGACCGGCGAGGCGATCTGCGCCTTCGTGGTGCCTCGCGGGCCAAGACCCAGTGGCGACGAACGCGCGGCGCGCATCGCCGAACTGCGCGCCTGGGTGGGCGAGAGGATCGGGCCGATCGCCAAGCCCGCGGACATCCGCTTTGCCGACAACCTCCCAAAGACCCGCTCCGGCAAGATCATGCGTCGCCTGTTACGCGCGGTGGCGCGCGGCGAGACCGTGGATGAAGATGTCTCTACGCTCGAGAACCCGGACATCCTGCGCCAGCTCCAGGACCACGATGCGCAATGACGCCCTTTAGGGCGCCGATCTGGGCCCGCAATCCCCACGCCCAGACCGTGCTCGGGGCGCTGCAGGACCGCGCCGGTGGCGAGGCCCTGACGCGCGAGCGCGTGACGCTACCCGACGGGGATTTCCTGGACCTGGACTGGCTTATACCCTCACCGTGCACAAGGCGCGTCGTGCTTGTGCTCCACGGGCTCGAGGGCTCATCGCGCTCCCCCTACATCACCCGTCTCCTGCGGTACTGCCGGGCCGCCGGCTGGAAGGCCGTGGTCATGCACTTTCGCGGGTGCAGCGGGGAACCCAATCGCCTCCCGCGAGGCTATCATGCCGGCGAGACCCAGGACCTCCAGGCGATCGTCGATCTCTTGATGAGCCGCCACCCCGAAGGCGTATGCGCGGTCGGCTACTCGCTCGGGGGCTCGGTGTTGTTGAAGTGGCTCGGCGAGCGCCGCGATCAGGCGCCGCTCAAGGCCGCGGTGGCCGTGTCGGTGCCCTTCGAGCTCGCCAGCGCCGCACAGCGCCTGGACAGCGGGCTATCACGCCTCTATCAATGGGTGCTGTTACGCTGGCTCAGACGCTCGCAGACCCGTAAGGTCCGGCGGCAAGGGGGCGACGTACGGTTCCTGAAGGCACTGCGCAACTTCCGGGCCTTCGATGGTGCGATAACCGCCCCCCTGCACGGCTTTCGCGACGCCGACGACTATTACCGGCGTGCCAGCTGCCGTCCCTATCTTCGTCATATCACCGTGCCGACACTGCTCGTGCAGGCCGAAGACGATCCGTTCCTGATGCCCGGCAGTACACCGGCCGCCGACGAACTGGCGGGCGCGGTGCGCCTGGAGCTCTATCCCCAAGGGGGGCATGTGGGCTTCATTGCCGGGGGCACCCCGTGGGCGCCGCGCTTTTGGCTGGACGACCGTCTGGGGGCCTTTCTTCGGCCTTATATGCAGGAGGCCCGCGGCTTGCGCGCGCAGGCCTCCTAACCTCGTCGCTCAGGGCTTCAGCAGGTCGAAGCCATGCTGCTCGAGCTGCATGATGCGCACCACGCCGCCCGGCACCACCACCGCCTGCGGCAAGAGCTTCGGGAGATGCCCGGTCTTGGCCTTGATCCCGAGCATCGTCATATGGCAGGCATCGAACTCCACACCCTGGGCATTCAGGCTCTGCACGCGCTGCTTGAGCGGGCTGTTGGCAAACAGCATCTTGAGTCCGGGCCCATAGGCCACGACCACGATCTGGATCTTGTCGGAGCCAAAGTAATTCAACACATTGGCGACGTTTGAGAGCGCAAGACCCCAGCGGTGCGGCTTGCCTTGATCGACCTGCACGACCAGATGTTCCTTGGCGAACGGGTGCGAGTGGATGAATTGCGGCTTATTGAAGTCATAATGATGAAACAGCGTCCAGTTCTCGGCCAGGGCCGGCACGGCCAGAACCCCGGAGGCCAGGATCACGAACACCAATTTGCGTAGCACTGCCATTTTATGTAGGGCTGCCATAGAACCTCTTTTGAGCGTGGTGTGGACCATCCTGGGGTGGTTCAAGCAATCCCGCACGACCCCCCTTGTATTATTCGCCGGCGCCATCCCGCGCCCGCCACTGTTAGTCGCCCCATCGCCGCCGGATCTTACGGGGGCGAGTACTCTGCCTCAGGCCCTCAACCGTCTCTGGTCCGGGGGCCCTCCGATACCCGCCGCCCTCACGGCCGCGTACCGACCACCACCGCCTCACGCCCGTCCAGGAAATCGTAGACCTCGGGTACGAGGCCCGCGGTCCGGAAGGCCGAGGCGATCTCGGTAGGCCTCAGGAAATGGTTGCCCTGGACGTGTTCGGTCAAGTTCTGGAAGGCCACCATGCGCCGTCCCGGTTCCCGCAAGGCGGTACGTTCCGCGGGCCAATGCGGCTCCCATATCACCGCCGCACCCCCGGGCTTCAGATGATCGTGCAGGATCCGGAATACCGTCTCCTTTTCGTCCCATACATGGTGCAGGGCGCGATTGAGCGCGATGATGTCCGCCGGCTCCGGGCTCTCGAAACCATAGATATCGCCCTTGGCAAAACGCACGCGGTCATCGACACCGGCGGCCTTGGCGCGTGCCTGCCCCTGCCGGATGTTCTCGTCGAAGCCGTCGATACCAAGGCAATGCAGGCGCGGATAGGCCCGCGCCAGACGCATGAGATACCAGCCGTTGCCACAACCAAGGTCTATGACAAATCCGCCGCGCTCCGCGGCGCGCTCATAGACCGGGACCGCCGGCATGATGGTCTTTTCGAAGACCGGCCCGAACTGGGCCTCGAGCATGGGCCCAAACCACGGGAGGATGGTGGCGCGCTCCGCGAGCACCGACTCCCCGGGCCGCTCCCCGGTCTTCATGAGACCGGCGGCGCGCTCGGCGATATGCGCCGTCAGCACCTCCTGGACGGCAAAAGGCATGAGCGTCCCTGGCGCCTCCGGCAGGAACGCCTGCCCGAGGTCGGTGAGCACGAACCCGTCCGGCCGCTCATCGAGAAGCTCGAACGCATAGGCCGCATCGCACCAACGCACGACATAGCCGATGTCCGCGCCCGCGGCCTGCGCGATGGCATGGGCATCGGCCCGCCCCAGGCGCGCCACGGCCGGCAA
This sequence comes from Pseudomonadota bacterium, assembly GCA_021797365.1. Next base: position 4,180 of record JAJZZU010000244.1, read on the forward strand.
GAGTCCGGCGCTCAAGCCCACATAGGCGATCGCCAGGCGCACCGCGCCCTGCAGGTCTTTCATGATGGTCTCGCGCAGACCAGGGGATGCAGGGGCGCCTTCCATATTCCCTCCTGATATCGATGTCACTGTCGCAGGCCCGAAACCCCGGCCCAAATGACAGGGGGCGCGCAGAACCCTCCCCGCCGCCCCCTGGCCCGATCGCGCAGTCGCGTCGGAACTGTTAACCGCCTTCCACCGCCTTCATGCTGAGGCGGATGCGGCCTTGCTTATCGACCTCCAGCACCTTGACGCGCACCGTCTGACCTTCGGCGAGCTTCTCGCTCACATTCTCGACACGCTCATGGGATATCTGCGAGATATGCACGAGCCCGTCCTTGCCCGGAAGGATGGTGACGAATGCCCCGAAATCCATGAGCTTCGCCACCCGCCCCTCATACACCATGCCGACCTGCACCTCGGCTGTGATCT
>JAJZZU010000245.1 GCA_021797365.1 Pseudomonadota bacterium
GTCGGATTTGGCGATGCGGCCCCGTTGGCCGTTCTGCTTGGCCGGGATCGGCGGCAATTCTCGCGCGCCGCGGGTCAAGAGGGCCCGGTAATGCCTCTGTAGGCGCTCGTACTCGCGCGGGGTGAGCCGTTTGCGCTTGCGCTTGGAGACCCAGGAGCAGGTCTTTTGCAGCAGCCGCTTCATGGTCTTGGCCCAGGCATAGCCGTTCGCCTCATGGACGAAGGTCAGTTCGCGCAGGAGATGCGCCCCACAGAGCCCGTGGCCGCAGTGCTCGTAGGAGAGATAGGACGCCCAGCCGTCGCCGCGTTGAACCCGCTGATTGCCGACCGTACGTGGTGCGACGGAGAGAGCGTTTCTCAATCGCTGCAGGCGTCCGATCATCCGGTTTGGCATCTACGCCATGGTCCGGCGCTACGTGTCGAGGTTGAGAAGCACAAATCCGTCAAAAGCCAAGAAGCGCATCAGCCCACACAGCATCCGTCATTCGACCGCCTGCCACTTGCTTCGAGCGGGAGTCGATATCAACACAATACGAGGATGGCTTGGCCACGTCTCACTAGATACGACGAACGTGTACGCAGAGATCGACCTTGAGATGAAGGCGGCAGCATTAGCAAAGTGCGACATTGGTGAGGGTGCGGGGCTCTCTGGTCGCAGACGGAGCCCGGACTCTAGAAATTCCTGCGTAATCTGGCCTAATGAAAATGTGGCGCTCAGCCTCGTCAATATCCAAGCACGGGAGCCTCAGCCGGACTCAACGCCACATTGTTTGCTCGTCAACATTCAACTATGAGCCATAGAGGGCGAGCAGCTTCGGGCGCCGTCCCCGAATCGGGCACATGCTACTTGTGTGCGCTTCCCTCCTTGGCATCGATCATTTCGTCAGCCATTCCTGCGGCCGCCCCCATGAGTGAGCCAACCAGCACACCTACCGCAGTCACTGTACCCACAGCACCAAACACCGGGAGCGCGGCGATTAATCCTACGCCGGCCACCGCCCCTTTTGCCGCCTTCTCCAATCCTCTTATAAAGCTCATCTGATATCTCCTGACATAACCTGTGGAAATGTACGGCACCCATCTTAACCGATCGAGGAGACCCGGTACGGCCCGCAATTTTGTGCGGCCGACCACAATGTCGTGCTCCCCCATTGTCGGGATCTGTGCTTCATCAGTGCCGTCAGCATCTCGTTATGTTGCGCGCAAGGCCCACAAGAAAGAATGCGGTATTATGGCGAGGGAACCAATGTAAGCGTCCCGGCGATCCCCGCAAAATTGTTTGGCATGCCGCGCGGCTTTTGGTGTGGGATGCTGTGTTCATCGTTGCTGCGGCGATTGCGCCGGGGTAACCAAGACAGAGACTACGATAGGAGAAATCTCATGGGATTCGTCGATACCTTGGAAGCCATAGCAAAGGGGGCGGCCGCAGGGGTCGCGGTAGTGGTAGCGCTTCCGGTATTCGGGCCGATCGGAGCCGCAACGGCTCTCGGTACTGCAGTTGGTGCGGGCATAGGGGCGGCCGCGGCGCTTGCGGATCGTTTGGTTAACGACGATCGGTAGCCGAAAGATCGCAATAGCTCCATAAACCCCACTCACCCTGCGGTGATTTCTGGTCTGGTAGTCATCAAGATCGCAGCCACGAGGGTGGGGCGGACGGGGCAACGGGCGGTAGGGCGGCCAGCGGGCGCATCACCGCAATTTCGGACCGGCCCTAACGATCATGGTGGGGGGTTGCCGCCACCCCGGATGATGAAAGAGACTTCGGGGCGGAAGGTGGCGGATAGAGGTCGTGAAACTCTTTGGCGGCTCGACCCCGCACCTAACGTGACCCGCCGGACTGACTCGCACCCCGGATTGCCTCCTTGAGAGCGCACGCTAAACAGGCCGAAGACAGACTTGTCGTCTTCAGGCGCATTCAGTGCCGGCATCCACCACCTTCCGCCGTTCAATATAAACCAAGGGGAAGGTGGCATGGAACTGGTGGCACTGTACAAGCGCGTCATCGGGCTCGACGTGCATCAGGCACAGATCACGGCCTGTGCGTTGATCGAGGAGGCCGATGGCGCGACGCGCATCGAGCAGCGGCAGTTCGGGGGGTTCAAGCGGGACCGGCGGGCCCTGGCCTCGTGGGCGGCGGCTTTGGCGCCTGATTGCGTGGTGATGGAGAGCACGGGCATTTACTGGAAGAGCCCGTATGCGGCGTTGGAGGCGGCGGGCATTCGCGCTCAGGTGGTGAACGCCCGGCATGTGAAGAATGTCCCCGGTCGCAAGACCGATGTCGGGGATGCCCAGTGGCTCGCGACATTGGCCCGCGCGGGGCTCTTGCGGGGATCGTTCATCCCGCCGGCCAGACTGCGCGAGTTGCGCCTGGTGGCCCGCCAGCGGCAGAAGCTGGTCGGGCAGCTCGCCTCCGAGAAGAACCGCCTGCACAAGGTGTTGACCGATGGCGGGATTCGTCTGGGCGTCGTGGTCTCCGATCTGCACGGCCACTCGGCCCGCGCCATGGTCCGGGCGATCATCGCCGGGCAGCCACCCCATGAGGTGATCCAATTGGCCTCCGCGCGACTGAAGGCCCCCCGCGCGGAGATCTTCGAGGCCCTGCAAGGGGATCTTACGGCAAGCCACCGCTTCGTCCTCCAGGAACTGATGCAGCACATCGGGGAGATCGAAGCGCGCATCGCCCGCTTCGACGCGAGGCTGCTGGCCGGACTGGATGACGAGCGCAACACCCTGGCGCTGCTGCAAACCTTGCCAGGAGTGGATCTCATCGGCGCCGCCATGCTGCTCGTGGAGATCGGCACCGACATGACGGTCTTCGGCAGCGCCGATCGCCTGGCCTCCTGGGTCGGCATGTGCCCGGGCAACAACGAGTCGGCGGGCAAGCGCAAGTCCGGGCACATCCGCAAGGGCAATCTCTACGTCCGCCGCCTGCTCTGCGAATTCGCCCATGCCGCGAGCCGCACCCGAGCCGCGTTCAAGGGAAAGTTCCAGTCCCTTGTCATCAGGCGCGGCCATAAACGATCCATCACAGCCCTCGGGCACAAGATCCTCCGAACGATCTTTTTCATGCTGAAGCGCGGCGAACATTACCGGGATTCCGCCACAGACTATGAAGCCCTTTCCGTACAACGCAACGCCCCACGCTGGATCAAGGCCCTGACGAAGTACGGCTTCATCACACCCGCCGGCGCCTGATCATCGAGTTCCCGCCACATGGCCTTCCGTGGTCAGGGTTGCGCTTGCCTTCAACACAGTCTCTTTCACGCTAAGGTTTATGGGCCGTACCAGCCATGCGGCAGGCAAGTCTCCCAGGATGCGGGTCTGGGGTGACAGGGAAAGGAGCATGATGTTTCCCTGAAGGTCCCGTGGGGCGCGGGCTTATGTGTCTGTTGCGCGTCGCCCCCGACCCATGGCTGCAGTGCCGGCTAGGGGAGCGGCAGAAAAAGCGGCTCCGCGGGGCGCCCGTTGTCGTTTTTCGCCTTCTGGAGATCGAGCCCGCGGCGGCAGTATTCCCGCGCGCGCGGTTCATCCCCCAGGCGCTCCATGACGAGCGCGAGTTCGGCGTAGAGGTCATAGGGTGGGTTCTGGCGGGCGCAGCGCTCGGCGTATTCACGGGCCTTGCCGGGAAGATTGGCGGCGAGCGCCAGCTTGGCGAGCGCGAGCAGCAGAACGGCACTCTGCGGTGAGACCTTGAGCCAGGGCTCGGCCTGCGACAGGAAACGCAGGGCATTGTCACCCTCCAGCTCCCCATAGGCGGCAAACAGCTCGTCCGTGGGTTCGTGGCGCAGCGCCGGCGCGAGAAGCCGCTCGGCCTCATCCATTGCCCCCTGGCGGATGAGGCTGCGGGCATAGATGGCGATGAGCGCCGGATGCTGGCGATAAGCCCGCGGTATGGCGCGCCACACGGTCTCGGTGTCGGTCTGGGCATGGTGGCTTGCGAGCAGCAGGAGGTGGCGGTGGGCGTCACGCTCCATATCATCGATCACCGCCGGTTCCATGACCTTATAGCGGCGCAGCTCGGGGGTGAGCTGGGTGATGGCCGTCCAGTCACGCAGCCCGCGGGCCCGTTGCGCGAGCAGGCGCAAGACCGTGCGGTTGCCGGGGTGCGAGATGCGCAGGGCGTTCAGGGTGGCGAGACTGCGTTCATATTCACGCCCGGCCTCGTGCAGGTAGGCCTGCACGAGGCCGGCGGCCAACGCGAGGCCCGGCATACGTTGCGCCTGGGTGAGGTATTCGTCGCGTTTTTCCTGGCGTCCCTGACCCTGTGCCGCGCACGCCGCCGCCAGATAGTGGATCCCCGGCACATCATCGGTCTTGATGTCGCCGACCAGATCCTTCTCGGCGCCGGCATGATCACCCTCCAAGAATTTGATCAGACCGGAATGAAGTGCTTTTTGCTGATGGCGCAGGCGCCGGTCCAGGCGCCAGCGACCCACGTCTTTGGGGAGGCGCAAAAGCCGCATGACCACATGCAGCAGGGCATAGAGCAGGATGACCGCGGCGATCAGCAGCAACCCAAAGAGCGTGAGCGGCATCTCGACGCTCCAGGGGCTGCGTTCGATCAAGACGTAGCCCGGGTTGTGCATGGCCGCCAGGGTCACGAGTACCGTGACCACGAGCAGGGCGACGATGGCGGACAGGATTTTCAT
>JAJZZU010000246.1 GCA_021797365.1 Pseudomonadota bacterium
GTATTGTCGCCGTAACTGATATAGGCCGGGGCCCAGGTGGAGCCGGTCAGCGAGCGGCCGACGACCAGGCGCTTATAGGAATTGACGGTCGGGGCGCAGAGCGCGGCCAGTGCGCGCGCGTGGACGAGGATGCCCGCCAGGAACTGGTAGGCCAGCGTGGAGAGCCGCAGGCCCCTGGGGTCATCGGGGTCTTCGAAGGCGTTGCGGCCGTCGCGGTTCGCCGACATATGGATATGTTGGCCATTGCCGGGGCGGTTGGCGAAGGGCTTGGGCATGAAGGAACACACCATGCCCATGCCGTGCGCGATCTCGCTTGCCGCCATCTTCACAAACACCATGCGATCGCAGGATGTCAGGCTGTCGGTGTAGGTGTAATTGACCTCGAACTGGCCGTTGCTGTCCTCATGATCGATCTGATAGACATCGATGCCGACTGCCAAGAGGGAGCTCGTCAGGGCCTCCAGGAAGGCGCGTGATCGCGACAGGCCCTTGAAGTCATAACAGGGCTTGGCCTGATGGTCGCTGTCATCGAACGGACACAGGCGTCCCTGATCGTCGTGCCGCAGCAGTACGAATTCCGGCTCCATGCCGGTATCAAAGCCGAGCCCGCGCTCGGCCATGCGCGCGATCTGTCTCTTCAGGACATAGCGGCTGTCATAAGGCCAAGGTTGGCCCTGGACGTGTCCGTCACAGACGATGCGTGCGTAACCCGGCTGCCAGGGGACGAGGCTCAGGGTGCTGATGTCGCCCACCGCCATGTAATCGGCCTCGTGCGGGGCAAGCCCCAGGCCCCACACCGCGAATCCCGCAAAGCCTGCGCCGTTTTTCAGGATGTCCTCGAAGTGGCCGACCGGCACGCACTTGGTCTTGGGCGCGCCGTGGATGTCGACGAATTGCGCCAGGATGTACTGAATGTTGTGGGTTTCGAGGAATTGCTGCGCTTCGACGGTGGTCATGAGGTCTCCCGCTGTGGGTGGGCCAGATAGGATGATTGAGGAAAACGATCCCGGTGGTCGGGCGGTCTTACGATCGCGTGGCGGCCGGAGGCGCGGCACGCCGTCAGGAGCGTTTCACAGAGATAGGCCCCATGGCTGCGGCAGGTCCATACGAGGGCGCAAGGCACCGGACCTCGCAGGTCGGCGATGAGCAGCACCGGGATCTCGGCCATGAGGGTGAGCCAGGCCGGCCGATCTTGGGGGTCGAAGGCGCGAACATCGAGGGCGCAGGTCTGGGCGATCACGGCGAGCAGGCCAGGACCGCGCAGCGCGAGCGCGGTGTCTTGACGCACCACCGGATAGACGAAGTCCTCGGGCCCGATGCCGGCGGTATCCAGACACGGCACGCTTAGCCCTTCGAGCAGGAATTCGTGGGGTCCGAGACGGACGATCAAGGTCTGGCCATCGACGCACCAGCTATTGGGCGATGGCGGCGGGGTGATTCCGCGGCGTTCGAGCCAGTCATAGGCCCCACGGCCCTTGAGACCGGTCCTCGCCAGGAGCGAATGGTCAGAGATCTCGAGCGAGGGGGGATCGGCACGATCCGCGGCCATGGCCGGATCATGGCCTACCATGAGTGCGCTTACGCCCACCGGCTTCTTCACGAGGCCTCCTTTTGTCGTTCCTGGAGGGGGTCATAGAAGGGGAGCGGGCTCACCAAGGCCTCCGTGAGGCGTCCGTCGCGGCGCCGTATGGTGATGACGCCGCCTATCTCGCTTACCGAGGGGGTGACGTAGGCAAGCCCGATGTGGCGCCGAAGGGTCGGGCTCCAGGCGATGCTCGTAACCCGGCCTGCGACCTCGTTGTGCGCTATGATCAGATGGCCTTCCTCGGGCAGCGCATCATCGCGGGCCGCTTTCAGGATAAAACCGACGAGTACGCGCGATAGCGGTTTTGCGTGCAAGATCGCAAGGCTGCGCTGACCGACGAAAAAGGGTTTATCGAAGTGCACCGCCCACCCGAGGCCCGCCTCGCGGGGGTGGGTTGCGCCATCGGTGTCTTGGCCGACGATGATGTGGCCTTTTTCGAGACGCAGGATGCGCTGTGCCTCGACGCCAAATGGGCCTATGCCGTGGTCCTGGCCGGCGCGCATGAGCGCCTCCCAGAGGGCTGCGCCGAGGTTCGCGGGCACATGGATTTCATAGCTCCACTCGCCGACGAAGCCCATGCGCATGATGCGCGCCGGGATGCCGGCGACATGGCCCTCGCGATAGGCGCGATAGGGGCAGGCCTGCGGCGAGAGATCGATATCGGTCAAGGGTTCGAGCACCGCACGCGCCCGGGGCCCGGCCAGGTTGGCGGCAAAGAACTGGCCGGTATAAGGGGTGAGCACGCAGTCCATGGCCCAGAGCGCGATGAGGCGTGAGAGCTCGCGGGTGATGGCCACGGCGCCGCCGGTGCTGGTCGTGCCATAAAAGCAGGTGGCATCCCGGCGCGCGATCACGCCATCATCGATGAGCGTGCCGGCCTCGTCACACAAGAGCGCGTAGCGGGTCTCGCCGGGCGCGATATTGGCGCAGCGTGAGGTATAGACCCGTTCGATGAAGGCTAGGGCATCGGGCCCGGCTATCTCGATCTTGCCAAGCGGCGCGACATCGATGATCCCGACCCGTTCACGCACCGCGCGTACCTCGCGTTCGATGCATGCCTCTTTGGAAAGGCCCGCGACTTGGTAATAGGCGGGGCGCAGCCAGGTCGCGGCCTCCACGAACACCGCACCCAGGTCTTCATGAAGTTTGTGGGCCGCCGTGCGCCGGCGCGGGTGAAGGCCATGACCGGCGAGCACAGCGAGCGGCACGGGATGAACGAAGGGCCGGGCGGTGGTGATGCCGATGGCCTGCGGGGTCTCGTGGCGGATGTGGGCGAGGAGACGCAGGGCGTTCATATGCGAATGCTTGCCCTGACTCGGACCCATGCCGGTGGTCGTGTAGCGTTTCAAGAGCTCGCTTGTGTCAAAGCCCTCCTTGGCGGCATGAACGTAGTCCTGATACTGGAGGTCCTCATCGAAATCGAGGAATTCCCGGCCTCGCGGGTGGCTCACAAACGGCCACGGGTGGCTGTGCGCGATGGTATCGCGTGCCACCGCCGGGCAGTCCGTTTCCCGGCATCCCGCATGCGCGGCGGCAAGCCCTCCGGCGCGTCTGCCGTCGGCCAGCCGTGCGCCCGGGGCAAAGACCCCGTTTACGCGCCCGCACGCAAAGAGGCCGGCGGGCAGCTCGCCCGGGACCCATTGCTCGAGGGCCTGGTCGTAGGTGAGCCGGCCCCCGGCTTGGCACAAGATCGCCGCCGCGGGCGCGAAGCCGGTACTGAGGATGACGCCATCACAGGCGACCTCGCGATAAGAGGGGGGCGCCTGCCCTGCGCGGGTCATGGGCGCGATGCGCACCGCCGCCACCCCGAGGCGATCCGGCGTGGGCACGGCCTCGATGATACCGGAGGCAGCACATACCTCCACGCCTTGGGCGCGCAGATCCTGGGCCTCTTTGGGGGCGGGTCTCATATCGACGATGAGCGCGATCGATACACCATGGGCCTTGAGGGCCTTGGCCACCTCGTAGCCTTCGGCGTTGGCGACCAGCAGCACGGCGCGCTCCATGGGTCGAATCGCATAGCGATAGAGCAGCCGCAGGGCCGCGGAGCCGAGCAGGATGCCGGGGAGGTCGTTATTGCGAAATACCGCCGGCTGCTCCCAAAGGCCGGTCGCGCAGACGACCGCGCGCGCCTGCATCTTGGTCATGTGCTGGGCCTCTGCGAGCGCCACGCTGTGCCCCGCGTAATAACCGGCCGCGCAGGTCCGTTCGCGCACATCGATGCCGGGATGCGTCTGGACCTTCGTGATCAGTGCCTGCATGTCCAGACCCGCATCTAAGAAGCCCGTGGGATGGTAGGTGGCGCTGCCGCCGATATGCGCGTTCTCATCCACCAACACCACCTGGGCGCCGCAGTCGGCGGCGGCGATCGCGGCCGCAAGCCCCGAGGGACCGGCGCCGATGACGAGCACGTCGCAAAAGGCATATCGGGTCACGGTCCTCAGACGCGGGGCCTTGAGATTAATGACGCCAAGACCCGCAACGCGCCGGAACAGACGTTCCCACAAGGGGAATAGCCGCTTGTTGTAGAAGGCCTTGTAATAGAAGCCGACCGGCAGGAACCGCGACAGGCGGTCGAGCACGAACCCGCGATCGCAGGTGACGCCCCCCCAGGTGTTGACGGCACGCACCACCATGCCGGCCTCCACCGGGCTTATGTCCGCGCGGATATTGATCCGCTCGTTGCTCTGGACCAGGACGTTGATGTCGTGGTTGGCGGCCGACAACACGCCCCGCGGCCGGTGGTATTTGAAGCTGCGTCCGAGCGCGCTTCGGCCAGCGGCCAAGAGCGCGCTCGTGATGGTGTCACCGGCATAGGCCGGTATGCTCTGCCCCTCGAACACGAAGTGCAGCGGTCGTTGCCGGTCTATCCATTCGCCCGCGACCGGCGGCAGGCGCGTGGGGCCGCTCATGGCGCACCGCCCTGGAAAAGATAGGTCGCGGTCACGACATCGGTGGCGGTATCGCGCTCGGCGATAAACCAGGTGTAGCTCGGGATATGGCACCACCACTCGCGCCTGGTGCCGGGGATGCCTGCCCGGTTGAATACC
>JAJZZU010000247.1 GCA_021797365.1 Pseudomonadota bacterium
GATGCGCGTATTGAAGGTATTTCCGTAGAGCCACCTGTTTAAGCACACATCAACCATAAGGAGTCTATCCATGAGTATCAGTAACGACATAGAAGAATGGGAAGAGGAAGAGTCGGTACCGTTGACCCGTGAAGACCTACAAGGCATCAAGGACGAGATCCGAAGCCTCCAGATACGCACGCGTATTACTGGGGATCAGTTCCAGGTCACGCCTTTGCACCAGATCCTTGGGGTCTTGCTGTTCCTGGTCGGCGGCTTTTTCGGATGGGCATTCACCCCAACCTACCGGCAGTCTTTCCGATACGACTACCAGATCAGCCGTGGTGCCGCGCCGCGCCTTGCGATCGATCCCGGCGCGGCGGGGATTCCCGGCTTGAGTAAGCGCCCGGTATTTATCGGGCCAGCGGCGCTGACGTTGCCGCGCCTGCTACCAAAACAACACCAAAAAGGAGGCCGCCATGAGTGAAGACCGCACAGGCACAGAAAACCTAGTTCCGCAGACGTTGGCCGACATGGCCTCCACCCCGGCCCCTTGGGTTGGGGTGCCTACGATTTATCGGGTCATCTCCGACAACTTCGAGGCGGTCCATGCCGCAAAAATGAATGGCTGGCCGTGGCGATCGATCATCCGCCCATTAGGGCTCCAGCCGTCCGACTCGTCGCGCGCCGCCGCTGCATATGCAGGGCTCGTCCGGCGCAAGCGCCGCCGGGCACAGGCCGCCCAGGATAGTCAGGGCGGCGATGTCGGGGAGGAGGTGCCCAGCGACCCAGACGAGTGGTGCTAGATAATCCATGGAGTCAACGAAGCCCCGGCAAGTCCGGGGCTTTTTTATGCCCTACCCATAACGACCCCACAGGGCGGCGCTTGCTGCGCCGGGATGCCACCTCTTCACGGTTCTTTTTCTTTGAGAGTGAGGGTGGCACGGGGGTATTCGGCGCGGGAAGCGCCACTCAGGGCGGTTGCAGGTTGGTTGCAGGTTTGCTTTGAACCTGCAACCTATTAACTAGTTGATTTCTCTAGTAAAAGTGACAAAAGGTTGCAGGTTGCAGGTTGATTCTAACCAACGCGAGGGAAAATACGGAGGTGGTCTGGTGGTCAGGTGGTCAAACCAGTTGACCAGTAGTTTTGCGTGTCCTGGGGAACAAGGGTTCAGTTAAACCTGCAACCTGCAACCTTTTCCCGGAAAACGCTTATAAACCATACACTTACGAGGTTGCAGGTTTGGTTTCAACCTGCAACCAACCTGCAACCTTTTCTTTGGTTTGGGGTGGTTAGGAGAGACTGGTACGGTGGTTAATTAGTGCGGCGCACAATGCGGCTAAGATATCGCCGGAGGAACGAATTGGCATGCCGCCTTCCCGTGTTTTCCCGTCTAATTATGTTCCGGTCGCGGGATTGAGCTTTAAGCCAAATCCGCCGGTACCACTCTAGGACGGACACCTTCTTGTTATGGGACAGGAACTGAACCTGTGCCTCGATGAATTTTCTATCGTCAAACAGTAAGGGTAGACCGTCCAGTATATCAAACGGATCGACGTCATCATCACCATCACTGGTCTGTCCAGCGTCTCCGGTGGTCTTGGTGGTCCTGATGGTATCGTTAGTCTCGACCTTGATGGCGGCGTCGATCAGTATGGCGGCGTCGCGATCGTCAGCGGCGCGCACCATCCGTGCCGCACGGGCGAGATCACCATCGGCCTCCATGATAAGCGCATCAGCGCGCTGGGAAATCGCCTCAAAGGCTTTCTCAGCCGGGACCACATCACGCCGCGCGATGGCCTCGATCTCCTTGTGAAGGTTCCTGATCTGCGCCTCGCTGGGGGCTTTTCTGGCCCGTTCAGTCAGCCAGTCCTTGGCCTGCTGTCCGGCAGATTTGGGTGCAAGAGTCCTAGTCCTGGATTCCGTTAGTGCCAGGAACTCGCTGGCGCTCATTTCCCACTGGACGGCCATGGTTACCACCTCCCTTTTATGACTTTTGGACTAGATGAATTCATGGATCCGGACCCCGTGGATCCATGAGCCAGCAGACGCATCGACACCACGCGCACCGTCTGGCCGTTGATTTTTCGGACCCGCGCCTCCGTGCCCTCACCTCCCGCGATTTTCTCCAATTTGTTCCAGAACTTCTCGGCGCCGCACGGCGCCATGCCATTATCGTGGCACCACGTTTTGTAGTCCGTATAAATAACACTTCGAGGCGTCTCAAAATCTACGTTGACTTCTGCGCGATCATCGGACCACCAAGCCAGAACGGAATTACTCTCTACCTGGCACGCCAATTGCGCTCGTACCATCGCATCGCTGGGGTCGGGGAATCGTCCGCGCTGTATAAGACGCACCAATCCGGCGACCGCCCAGTTGAGTACGCCCGCCATCTCGGTGCCGATGATCTTGGAGGCCAGCATTGGATCTTGCTGATCAGGCGCAAACTGCCTCTTAAACTGAACGACAGGCACACGCCTCCAAAAGCCGTGAGACTGGTCAGAAATAGAAGGGACGATGTTGCCCAGAATGATCCATTTTGCCGTAGGTCTAAAGGCGATTGGGTCACGGAATTTTCGGTCCACTTGGCATAAGCCGCCCGATATGAGGGATTTCAGTGCTTGCTCATCGATGCGTGACGGCGTCTCGTCCACGACAACAAGCGAGGCCCCTAACAGGGAAGACAAGTTGAATCCGGACAACGCGTTTAGCTGCGCCGAAACGACCTTTTTGTGGAGTGCGGCCATAATCTCAGTGAACGTGCTTTTGCCATTCGCTCCAGTTCCCAGGAAAAACGCGGCCGTCTGGAAGCGGCAATCGCCCATCAATGTGTGGCCCGCGTACTCCTGCACCCATCCTTGGGTCTCCTTGTCCATGTAAAACACCTGCTCTAAGAAGGTGTGGAACAGGGGCGCTTCTGCGGCGTGATCAAAGGCCGTGTTTATTGCGTAGGTCATCCCCAAAGACTTGTCGGGGATTTTGAGTGACACAGTCCCCTTTTCTATGTCGATATGTAAATAACCATTTTTTAGGGGCAGGATAACGTTTTGAGATGCTGCCTGACCTGGCAACCTCTGGGCGCCCATAACGGCCGCCGCCACGCACGAGATAGCAAGCCGTGGGTTTGCCCTGGAGGGGTAGTTGATCTTTAACCAGGAAAATGCCCGGCTTTCCTCCTCACGCGCATCCTGGGCCGCCCAGTAGGACCCAGTCCATCGATAAAGGACACCCTCAAAAGATGCTAGATCCGCATCCTGGGCCGCGAGGGAGTGGTACACAACTTCGGGGGATGGGGTTTCGTCCTCTAGTTCATCGTCCTTGATCTCATAGGATCGTGTGCTTTTGCTCATATCGACCTCCCCACCCCACCCTTGATCTTGTGTGTGCGTACCCTTGTTCTCCGGCTGCACCACCGCCGGCGCCCGCTCCCGCTCCATCAGGAGCCGGGCCGTGGTCTCTGGGCCGTGCTCGGCCAACACGTCCAGCCAGTCCACTTTTTCGCCTTCAGGAAGAGAGATCGTGACTGGCATCTGTGGGGCGATGAGCTTAATTTTGCGTGCGCACGACTCGGCGCCACGTTCCCCGGCGCCTGATGGGTCGGTGTCACCGGCGATGCGCACCCGGACCTCCATAGCCGCGAGGTCGCGCACAGTACCAGCGCCGATGTTGGCAAGCCCGCCGGCGGTAAACAGGACCAACACAGGACCGTGGGTCGCGGTAGTGATCGCGGGCCCTGTGCCCTGCCCCTCACAGATGTCGATCAGACCACCGCGTGAGAGAGCGCCGATCAGGAAGCCGCCCGCACCGGCCTTGCCGGGCGCATGCGCTTTGCCAAGCGCCGCCTTCACCGACCGGGGACCGCCCGGGCGGCCCCAAGGCCATTCGCGTTGTATGCCGATGACGCGCTTCTCACCCGGCTTACAGATGTCATCCGGATGGTAGATGGGATAAATCAACGCATCCGCCATTTCACCCGCGATCCACCCTGGAGGGGTCTTGTCTTCGTCCAGGCGCGCCCGAGGAATCCGCGCAGCACGTGCCCCAGCGCCGATGATCAGCGAGGGATCGAGGTGTCGGCCTTCCAGGTAGGCAATGAGGTCCGGGAAATCAGTGACCGCGCCCGCCGCCGCATACTTGGCCGCCGCCTGCTGCATCCGGCGGGAGTCCTCTGGGTCTGGACCGGTATCGCGGGGCCGCGGTGCCGGACGCGGACGGTCCCCGCGCGGCGCGGATCCCCACAGCCCTCGGTCACGAAGGGCCTGGATGACATCCGTCTGGGAGCACCCAGACCGACAATTGACCAGGACGCGTCCTTGGCGGCCTTCAGAAATGGAAAGACTCGGGGTCCGGTCGTCGTGCGCCGGGCAGCAAGCAACCCAGCCGCTGCCACTCTTGCGGACCTTGTCCAGCCCGTTGAGGATGAGATCGAGATTGGGGGCGCTCATATGGCACCCCCCATGACCGCCAGGACGGCGGCCTTAAATTGAGGTCGTGGAGGTTCGGGGTCGGGGTCGCCACCGCTATCCGATCCCGTGCCGTCGGCCTTCGCCGTTTGCGTGTGGCGGGCACGCGCACGTGGCATCCGGAGTATCCTACGGATCCGAGTCGGGATGATGGTGCCAGTTAGTTTCGGCTGACCGCGTAG
>JAJZZU010000248.1 GCA_021797365.1 Pseudomonadota bacterium
GCTTCTGAAACCTACCCTGATGCCGGCATAGGTGCACCACTTGAGCATACGACCCGCATCCATCTTCTCGACTCACTGGCCGAGCTACTGGGCTGGCAGCTTGGGCTTGGGGGGGGATATGGCGGAAGAGGTACGCCTCAAGAACGGCACCACCACCTTCCTGGATTACTTGGGCGTCGCCACAAATACTACCACCCCAGTTTTGCTGATTGAGGCAAAGGCGTGGGACAAGCCCTTTATCGGGCCCCGCGCGAACGGCATCAACTACGTCCCTGCCGAACTTATCTCGGAGACGATCGACCACTGGCGAGGCAAAGGAGATAAGACCGGCTCGCCGGCGGCAGGCGACTGGCACGACTACGTGGAACAGGTCGGCAAGTACGTGGAGGGGTTGTTGAACCACGGACACCCCTTGCCTCGAGCGGTGATCACGAGCGGCCAATGGCTTGTCGTGTTCACTAAGCCTGTGGCCACCTTTATCGATGGGCCAGCCAGCGCTGCAGATATCAGAATCTTTCGGAAGAAGGACTATCGCTCGCAAGCCATAGAGATATACAGTCTACTGTCGAAGGCGTCGCTTTGCGTGGAAACGCCGTACGACATCCGCGCGACCCAGGTGCGGAACTACATCACCCCAAAGGCCGTGGTGGTGTGCTTTCACGCACTCCACGTCAGCTATGAGGCTAGCGGATCCCCAGTCTTCACCAGACGACCGCGGATCCTGGTCTATCCGGCGCTTGTGCTTCAACGAAACGACGGGGCGCTACTGACAGTGCTCGAGCGCAGTGACCCGTTGGAGATCTCTTATCAGCGCGACATCGACGATCTGGAGAAGGCGCTGGAGCCTCATTTGGGTGAAGTCGCGGCCGCCGCAGAGGCGTTGTTGAAGCGCACCGGCGAGCAGCTTGGCCTCGAGTTACAACCTTCCGCCATCGATGACTTTCCAGGCTATCCGATCAACACGAACGACGATCGTGTAAAGAGCAAGTCATTGATCAAGCGACACGCAACAGAGCCCGATGTTTGGGTGCTCGTTACTGGACAAGCAACACACTTCCTGAAGCCGGCGCCAGACGTGGCGTGTCGATACCATCGCTGGCATGCCTGTTACGCCGCAGGTCAGGCGATCGGCACGGCCGCGATCTCCATGCCGCAGATCGCTCAACCACGATCCTTCTTCACGGACGACCAGCCACACCACTGCGCCCACCAGGGGTTGAAGGACCGCCGCGAACGGCGCTGTCAAATTCCTCTCATTGATGAGCGGCTCTGCTGCAAGTCTTGCCACCTAGCTCCTGTGTGTTGGCCCGACGCGCTGCGAGCACAGCTACCGTGCGGCACAATGTGATGAGTAAATATGGTGTACTTAATCGACCCGGTATTGATAGCGGCCAATTTGTTTAATTGAGCGAATTGGCCTTGAAGAAACGTAGCGCCCGCAACGCCCTCCCTTGAGCGCCGCAATGGCCTGATAACACGATGGTGTGCCCTGGACGGCAAACACTCGTGGCCTCTTTGGCCATTACGGCAGCGTGGCTATGCGCGCACCGGCCTATCCTGCCGCCAAGGCCTTCCAGAAGGCGAGCGTGGCCTCACGCAAACGTTCATCATCAGATGCCGTGGCTTCGTGCGTAAGGGCACCATCACAGACGCGTTCCTGGAAATCCGACTGGCTCATCCGCCCCTGAACGATGTCACGAATCACCTCGCATCCCTGGGCGCCACCACACCGTCGAACATCGAACGCGCCCTCCTGGGCTTCTTCGATGAGATCGTCGATTTTGTCGATATCCCCCTCGCTGCGCTGGAGGATGGCGTCCTGAACGCGCTGATTAAAGCCAGAGATGCGGTTATGGGCATCGATGGCCTCGTCGCCGGAAAACGTGGATGCGAGGCGCGCCAACGTCCGGACACCCGTGGAGCCGCTGGCCGTCCCCAGGCGTTGCTGGAGCTCTTGGGGCAGGTTCAGGAGTTGAACGTACGTGCGCACCGTGGCGGGTGACAGGGCGGCGACCCGAGCGGCGCGCTCATAGGATCCGTGATGATCGTAGAGCGCCTTCAGCGCACGGGCCTTGTCCAGGGGATACATGTCGGCCCGGTGGACGTTTTCCGCGAGCGATAGGGTCATGGCGCCGGTCTCATCCAGGTCCTCGCGGATAATGCAAGGAATCGGGTCCAAGGCGGTCTTTCGGCAGGCGAGCAAACGTCGCTGGCCGGCGAGGACCTCGTAGCGACCGTCTGGCGCGGACCGCACAATGAGAGGGGAGAGCAAGCCCTGCTGCCGAATACTGGAGGTCAGCTCCTCGAGGCTCGCATCTTCTTGTCCGGCCGCCAGATCCTTGCGGGCATTGAGCGGCGATACGAACAGCTTGTCCAGGGGGATGTCGATGTATGTCATGGCAATCTCCATAAGGGTAAATGGGAGCCCTGAGCGTACGCCAAGAGCGAAGCCGCCCTTGCGCGTTTAAATGGCGCTTGTAAACTTCCCCACATGCTCACACTGAAGGCGCTTTGTGCCGAAATGGCGGCTTCCGGCCGCCCCTTAAGCCCGCGTGGGGCCCGCGACTGGTGGACAAAGGGATTATTGCCAAAGCCCGCACGTCGGAGCCTTGGGCGGGAAAAAGGGACAGAGACCTATTGGACCGATCCGAGCGTGCTCCGGCGGGCGCAGACCGCTTATGACGTCATGGCTTGGCACGCGCGCGCACCGACATCGCGTGCTGGGGCCTATGGCTTTTGGGCTTTCCGATAAGCCTGGGCGCGGTCAGGGCGACGTACGGTAAGCTTATTGGCCGCAGTCTCCGCTCTGTCCGCGGGCGCGCCGGCCGTCTAGCCGAGGATGTCATTGGTGGGCACGCGGCCTCAGCAGCACGTGGGCTGGCTCAAAAGCTCCATATCCCGGTCAGCGTTCGGCACGACTTAACCGATATGCTGATCCCGTTCTTGGACGTTTACTTCGGGGTCGATGACGAGGCGACAACCGAGGGTTTGGCAAAGCTATGGGAGACCGTAGCGCCCTACTTGAGCCTCAAGGGAGCAGATGTGGGGAGGCTGGCCGAACTCCACTTGACCGACGACGATTGGGATGGCTGGGTCCAATCCTTGAAGGAATTCGGGTCGCTTCCGGCTCAGCGGGAAACACTGCAATCGGCCAGCGATTATGAGCTCCAGCGAGCCCGCCGCCTGGTTCTTTTTGTCGTAGGGCACCTGCGCCGCCTTGCGAAGGCAACCGGGCCGTGGGAGGGGAGTGAAGAGGGGGTGGACCGGCTCGTGATTGCCATCGGTGGGTGGTCGATACCGATCCTTGTTGCGGTCCTCCGCAACGAAGGCCTTCGGCACAAGACCACGTCGTTGCTTCTCAAATTGGCCCAAAAACTGTCTGCCGAAGGCGGACCGACTCCGCGGCGCGCGAAGATGGCCGCTTCGCCCATTATGGACAAGAGCGCGGCCACGGAATAAGGGGATAGGAGATTCGGGATCAGGCGCGTGGTGAACGTGAGGCGGTGTTATTTATTTTGAACGCGCCGCCGACTGCCGGAGTTCATCAAGCGATACTTTGAGGGCCACGCTCCGGCCTTCCGTGTAGTCCGGCCAGGGGATAAATGGCCATTGGCTGCCCAAGCCACCAAACATGACGGTGGTCTGGCAACGATAGGTTGCGGCCGACCGGCCCATGCGCAGTAGGACGACCTGGTTGCATCCGATCTCCCGGCGGGCTGCGGGAAATGCCTCGGCGTTCAGTACGGCAAAACGGTTCGGAGGGCCGCGAAAGAACCAGTAGTGGTTAAGGCATGCCCCGACAATGTAGACACTCGCGACAGTGGCCAGAAAGGGGGCGCCCAGCGCAAGGAATGAACCATGGCGCGCGGTCCAAATGAGACGACTGTATAGGGCGGTCCCGACGAGGCCCAATAGAAGGAAACCGGGAACCGCGAGGTTGGCATAACCGGGATGCCGCGCGTGGGCAGCAACAAACGACAGCCAGAGAATGGACGCGCTTCCGAGCCCCCACAACACCACGAGACCCACCATGATCATTCGGGACGGACGTCTATCCCGCAGACGGTCCTGCACGACACAAACGAGCACACTCCCTAAGACGACAAGAAGCGCGAGCAGGAAGATCACGACGAATAAGTCGGCACGCCGACTCCCCGCTTATCCCCAACATTCAATACCGGATGCCCGTACATAAAGAGTTTGCCCATCCCATTGCCCCCGAATGGTACATCACGTCTTTCCGAGACGCCAAGCATTGTCCGGCCGGAACCAGCCCGGTTGTCCACAAATTCTGTGGATAGGTCTGGGGACAAAGGCCGGCCGGCCCGGTCACGACGCTGTCATGGCCACCTGATCACAAAAGCGGCAGGGGATTAGCCATCCGTCTCGACGACGTAGGGAATCACCTCCAGGATCCCGCGCCGCAGTAACCCCAGGAACGTCGCCGCGTCGTAAACCAGCACGCCATCTTCGTCCCCCGGCGACGCGCCCAGATAACGGAGCCGCACGTGGCGTCCGTCTTGCCCGGCCCAGAGCAGCACATCGCCCGTGCGGGTGTCGCGATACAGTTCCAGAAAGGGGAGTTCCATAGGGGTATTGTGGGCCCCGC
>JAJZZU010000249.1 GCA_021797365.1 Pseudomonadota bacterium
AACGTGACGATCAGGATTTGTCCGGGGTGGACCCCGCGCCGCACCAACCGGGCGGCTCGACGCGTCATCACGGCCGTCTTGCCGGCGCCGGCCCCCGCCAGGATCATCAAGGGTCCGGTCTCGTGACACACGGCCGTCACCTGTTCGGGATTCAGGCCGGCGAGGAGGTCCGCGTCGTTCACGCCAATTGCGTCTCTGGCAGCACCACCCCAGCCTTATGCTGGGCGGCCATCAAGAGGCGCCGGCCCGTGCCGGTCTCGAGGTCCACGTATTTGTGGCCCCTGTATGTCTCGGCATCGAGCTGGTCGCGGATGTATTCGGCGACCAGCTGTGCGGCGTCGAGCGCGTCGTTGGGTGCCCTGATGGTGACAACGGTTTTGCCTTTCTTCAACCCGGCCTTGCCGTCCACGGCCGGCCATATGCCGAAGGATATGGTTCGCTGAGTGGGTGAGGGTGTCGGAAAATCGAAATAGTGGCGGTCTTTGACGAGCTCTGGCACGAGTATCCTCCGTCGAAAACCCCATTGTCGCTGAACGCCCGGAAACGCAAGCGGCGAATGGGCGGGCAAGGAGGGCGGCATTACGCGCGAGGGCGAGAAAGACCAAGAGCTTATATAAGGCCTTCAGGGGGCGCATCTCGCCGCTTATTGACGCCCGCCGATCTCTGTACTAGGATCAAAGCATCATCCTGCTAAGCAGGCGCGCCAGCTGAGCGTGGACAAGAGCAGCAAAGAGCGCGCCATCATATGGCGCAGAACATTTTCCCTATTGGGGCCTCATCCCCCCAATAGGGACACGAGGCCTCCGCTTGGTTTGGAGAGGCCTCATGAAA
This sequence comes from Pseudomonadota bacterium, assembly GCA_021797365.1. The sequence continues at coordinate 832 of JAJZZU010000249.1, forward strand.
AAGAGACTAAAGAAGGCCTTCAAAAAGGCCGGTAAGGATTTCCGTAAGGTTTCTCTTATGGGTTTCCCGGCGGCCGCGACGGCGGCTGTTCTAGCTAACGCTGGTAATTACAAAGCGGCGTTTAGCGTAGGGGCGTTCGCGTTCGCGTGGTACGTCTTTTTCCAAGGAGTCGCTTATTTCCTGGACGATTGGTCGAGTGGGTAAGCGATGCGTTGCTGTAGCCGACGAAAGTGGGTTGCAGTAGCGTATATTTCTTTGAGACAATCGCGGATAATTGATAGAGCCAGCGATTACGTTGGGTATTGCGTTCTTAGCAATGCCAATATCAGGAAATGCGATGACTATGATAGAATCATGTCATAGCGCAAAAGGGGAATCACAATGCAACTCGTTCAATTTTTGAGTTGGCTTACTACGGTCATCATGGCAGTAGGGGTGGCTATCGCGTTGACCACCTCCCTGGCCGTCATGAAGGCCATCAAAGAAGATCGCCGGCATCGTGCACGGAAACACCAGAAAAAGTGTCTTCGCGCCCACAAGCATTGCGCATCGTAAGTTTTCAAAGGGAGGGGTGGCCTAGGCCACCCCCTTCTTTCCGCTAAACCCTTCACAAAAACTTTTGGTCGTTGTCCGGGAATATATCGAGCTGAAGAAAATGTTCGGTGATTAGTCCCAACCAGGCAACCCGGCCATGATGGCGTCGAGCGCGGGGTTTTCCCCTCGCGTCTCGGCCGCCAGATTTTCCATTTCCAGCGCAAACATCGCGTTCACTGCGGCTTCAAATTCTCGCATGGTCGTAATCTGCCGTATGGCGAACCCTGCCTGGGCGAATCGCGCGCCATAGCGGGCGATGCCAGCCTGAGTAAACCGAATGCGGCCGGTTGCGGCATCCTGAATGAAGAGTTGTCGGGCAGTCATGAGGACAGAATACCGAAGTAAAGGGAAAACGCAACCAAAAGTCCGTTGCGAGATTTCTTGGATATGACCTACGACCGTCATACCCAAGCGATCACCATCGCCGAAAGGCCGCGCCAGCTGAGCGTGGACAAGAACAGCATCGATGCCATCCCATTCGGGGCGAACAGCGCCCAGATGGGGGATGTCCGCCCCTGTCCGCCAAGAAAGGAGCGAACGAATGTTATTCGACATAGACGTATCACCCAAAAAGCTCGCAAGATCGTCTGAATCATGGACGCGTGCCGAAATCCTGGAGGGAATCCGGTTTTTTCAGGAGCATGCGGCCGGAGACAGCTATTTCCTACGCCACATCAAGGTATTGATCGAGGAGTTAGAGGCGCGAGACGCAATAGGCGGCTGAGACGACTTTCCCTAGAGGGCTTTCAAAGAAGACCGCCTCGAGAAAAAGGGGAATTGGCGCTTGATCTCAGAGAGATCGCCATCACGGAACGCTTTGGCTATCGCTCGGCGGGGGTCTCCCGGCTTCATGCGCGAGACCCGCGCCGCGTCTTCCTGGCAAAGGGCCTCGCGTTCGTGATCCAGCACGGTCCGGTAAGCCTGGGAAAAATCGTGCTTGTTAGATAGGTGCTGCTCAAGAACCAATCCTGCCCGCGCGAAGCGTCTTTGGTAATAATGGCGGGCTTGTGCCGGGAATCGGATAGCGCCCGTTTTAGTATCTTCCATCCAGAGCTCCTGCGGGGATAGGCAGGCAAACTCCCCGTATAGGCCCCGGATACCGGCTAAGGTTGCGGCAATCTGACTTTCACTAATGCCGGCTTCGGCAAGAAGGGTTTCGGCGGTAGTCTTCTTCATGGGATTCATCATAACCATGCTGATGCCAAACGCAAGAATGCGGGCTTGTCATAGGTTGCCGGGGATGCGTCCCCGGCCTTTTTCCCTTGCGTCCCGCGGGACCTAAAGGAAAGAGGCTTCCGATCGCGCGGTAAGCGATCTATACTGCCATTATCTCGAGGTCGTAAGGCCTCCGCGCCAGCTGAGCGCGCAACAAGCACAGCATCCAATTTACCCAACCGGGACTCTGTCCCGGTTGGGCCAGTCCTCCGGTTACGACCGGAGAACACTATATGAGCGAAGAGGCAATGGAACAGGTCATCTTCAGCGAAGATTACTACAGAGCATTAAGGGAAGGTGACATCCCCGAGAAACAGGCGCTTGCCATGAGTCACGCCCTACGGATTGCCTTACATCAGGGTGTGGCTACACGCGGCGATATGCAAAAGCTGACTGCGGTTGTGGGAGGCTTGAGTACCACAGCCGACGGTATCGAGACGAGCACCAAGGGGCTGAAGGATGACGTCGGTAGGGTAAAATTGCTGATATATCTCACGATGGGGGTGGTCGCCCTGACCAGCCCGCTAGCGATGCACGTCTTCAAGCTCATCATCTCTATCCGCTAATACAGGTCTCCGACCTACCAATTCCTGCGTGGCGCCCGCCTGGGCGCCGGCACATTACCCATAGGGGTCCATCCCCTATGGGGCTTGGACTCCTTCCCTGAAGGAGAATCCCATGTTCGAACAGAAAGCCCCGGCCACTGTGCCGGTGCAGGGCATTGCCGTGCCCGTTGTCGAGTACAAGGGGCAGCGCGTCGTCACCTTTGCCTTAATCGATGCCGTCCATAAGCGGCCGGAAGGAACGGCACGGCGGACCTTTCAAGCCAATCGGCCCCGGTTCATCGAAAATGAGGACTTCTATGTCCTTGATTCTATTAGTCTGAACGAATTTCGTACACACGGAATCTTCGGTGAATCCGCCCAGCATGGGATGGTCCTGACCGAATCCGGCTACCTCATGCTGGTTAAGAGCTTCACCGATGACCTGGCCTGGGATGTGCAACGCGCGCTGGTGAAGTGCTACTTTCGTGCGCCCCACACCCAGCCGGCCGATTTCGACGCCGTGCTTTCGGATCCCGCCAGCCTCCGTGGCCTCCTGCTGGTGTACACGGAGAAGGTTCTGGCGCTCGAGGAGACGGTGCGGGAACAGGCCCCCAAGGTCGCGTTTCATGATGCCGTTACGGAGGCGGAGAACGCGCAGACCATGCGCGATGCCGCGAAGGTCCTCGGCACCGGGCAAAACCGGCTGTTCGGCTTACTGCGGTCGCGCGGCATCCTAATGCGCGACAACAGGCCCTACCAGCGCTACATCGATGCTGGCTATTTCCGGGTTGTCGAGCGCGTGCACGAAGGACGCGGCATGCCCATGACATACACCAAAACTCTGGTCACCGGCAAAGGCCTGGCCTACCTGCAGAAGCAGCTGGCCGCCTCACCCTAAACGGTGTCCTGCTCGCCGTCTCCGCCTTCGGGCGGAGGGCGGGCGCGACATTGCGACCCCATACAACGGAGATTTCACGATGTCTTATTACCACTACTTCACGACCGAAATCCGCTTTCCGTACTACACCAAGAAAGAGGAGATCGAGCCGATTTTCAGCGACCTGTTGAAGTTTTACGGCAAGGCCTCATTCGATGAGGCGAATACCGTAGACGACGTCACGATCGTTCTGACGGAATACCCGGAAGGGTATCACCGCTGGACGCCGGATTGTCCGCCGGTTGTGCGCATCGAGGCGCAAGGGACGATTCCTTCCAACATCGATATCGTCCTGCAAACCACTGCCGAGCGTTTGAGCAAGTCGAATTGTGTTCGCTGTCTGGGCCGGTGTTTCGTGGTGACCAACGCGGACACGATGACGAAAATCCGAATCCCTATCGCCAGGAAGCCGCGGGATCGTAAGAACGCCATGTTGATGTCTTGCCTCGATGACTTCATGAGCGAGATCGGTGGTCTTCTCACGCC
>JAJZZU010000013.1 GCA_021797365.1 Pseudomonadota bacterium
TCTGGACGCGTCACCCGCTGGCCTACCTCGTCGAGGCCGCCGATGACATCTGTTACCACGTCGTCGACGTGGAGGATGCTTATCGACTCGGCATTCTGTCTTATGAGGATGTGGAGGGGGTATTGGCTGGGATCATCGATGATCCGGCGTTGCCGCGGCGCCTAGCCGGCATGAATGACGACAAGGGGCGCATCGAATATCTGCGCGCGCGCAGCATCAATACCCTGGTAGAGCAGGCGGCCCAGCGCTTTTTGGCGATCGAGGATCGGTTGCGCGCCGGAGATTGCGATGTCCCATTACTCGCCGAGGTGAGCGCCGCAGGCGGCATGCAGGCCTTGCGCGGCCTCGGCGAGCAGCGTATCTACATGGCGCCGCCGGTGGTGGAGATCGAGGCTGCGGGGTTTGAGGTCCTGGCCGGGTTGCTTGCGGTGTTCGGGGCAGCGATCGAGGCCCAGGCCCGCGGTCGGATCAATGCCCGCGATCGTATGCGCCTGAAGCTCGTGCCGACACAGTTTCTCGGACCAAACGGCGGAGTCCATGAAGATCCCTACCAGCGCCTCTTGCGCTTGACAGATTTTGTATCTGGAATGACAGACACTTACGCAGTATCCCTCTACAAAAAAGTTACCGGTATTTCTCTGCCGGGGGGGTGAATGGTGCGCTCATCGCGGGCCCATCCGGCCAATGACGGACTGAACTGAGCCCAGGAAATGGGAGACAGTCTCAGGCACGGAAGATCGTGCAGCCGCAAGGCTTCGGGCGCGATCGGGATGCTAAGGAGAGCGGCTATGGATATTGCCGAGGATGATGGGGCGTTAACGGGGGCCATACAGAATATTCTCATTGCAGGCGGTATCGACGATCCGATAGCCGAAAGCGAGCGGATCGTGAGCGAGACCCGGGAGATGGAGCTGGATCCTATGGGCGTGAGAGAGCGGGCAGTGTCGATGGCACGCGCCCGCGCAAGCGGCATCCCGCTCGGTTATGTCCTCGGACGCCAACGCTTCATGGGGATCGAGATCGCAGTCGGCCCCGGGGTTTTGATTCCGCGCAGCGAGACCGAACTTTTGGGGTGGGAGGCGGTGGCACGGTTACGCGAGGCGCGCGGCGCTCACGGTCTCGGCGCGCGCGTAATCGATATGTGTTGTGGTTCCGGCAATCTCGCCTGTGGCATTGCCCATGCCATTCCCGGTGCGGAGGTCTGGGCAAGCGACCTCATGGAGGACTGCGCCACACTGACTTTGCGTAACGCCCAACGCCTCGGGCTGTCAGACCGTATCCATGTCGCATCCGGTGATCTGTTCGAGCCGCTCGCCGCGAGCGAGGCGGGGGCTTGTGACGTGATCGTGTGCAATCCGCCTTATATATCAAGCCATAGGCTGAGCCGCGATCGCCAGGACCTCCTGGACCACGAACCGCGCCAGGCATTCGACGGCGGCCCGTATGGCCTATCCATTTACCAGCGGCTCATCCGTGACGCGGCCCCATTTCTGGTGACCGGCGGCTGGCTGCTTCTTGAGGTCGGCGTCGGGCAGGCCGTTTCCCTGGAGCTCCTTTTGGGGCGTTCCGGGGCCTACGATCATGTGGAACTGGTTGCCGACCCTCAAGGAGAACCCCGCGTGATCGCGGCACGCCGCGCCATCATGGTCAAGGGCGGCCGCTCACCTGCGCCAGGTAGATGAGCAGCGCGATCCCCATCAGAACCAGCGCCAGAACCATCGCAACATAAGGGGCCGGGTTGCCCGGGCCCCGCGCGGGGCCCTCGGCCATGATGGCGCGGCGCGTGCGCAGAAAGCGTATCGACGCCCCGACCATCATGGATATCCCCAAGGCGACGAGCCCCATTCCCAGAATCTCCGCTCCGTGCAGCCCATGGTGCGCGCCGGTCCCCTTATGCAGCGCCTTGCCGATGTAGACGAGAAAAATATCGAATTTTTCGACTAGAAAACCAAATGCCATGACCGCAACCCCGGTGCGCACCCACGCGAGGTAGGTGCGTTCGTTTGCGGCATGATCCCCGTAGCGCTCGATCATTGTCCTTTCATCCCCATCTGGGTAAGCCCCGCGTCGCCGAGCGACCTTAGCGCTCCGTCGTTCGACCGATTTCCGTACACGGCCTTCCGCTATACAGTCGAGCCAACATGAATTTCCAATGATACATGCTGAATCGCCGCAGTGCGCGATTCCGCAAACTCTCCAGGGGGCGCACGTGACGGACCCACGGCTTAAGACACGCGAGAACCCCTTGCCGTTGCGCGGTTGCACGGGACGCATAGGCGTATTCCGTGCACTCCATCTAGGTGACATGCTATGCGCAGTGCCCGCACTACGCGCCCTGCGTACGGCCTGTCCAGACGCTCGGATTACGGTCATAGGCCTGCCGTGGGCGCGCGAACTCATCGCTCGCTACCGTCACTATGTCGACGATTTTCTGGCATTTCCAGGACACCCGGAATTGCCGGAGACCGATGTCGGGTACGCCGCCTACGGGCGCTTCCGGGAGGCGTTCCCAAAGGATTTCGACTGGTTGATCCAACTTCATGGCGACGGCCGCGTGACGAACGCCATCGTTGGGCAGTGGCCTGCACAACACATGGCAGGCTTTGCACGCGGCGGCGGAGGGTGTCACCGATACTTTTTGCCATATCCCTCGGGCCATGAGATCGACCGGCTTCTGGCTCTGGTGCGGTATCTCGCCGGCGATGGCCCTGTCGATCTCGAGTTTCCGCTTCATGCCGAGGATTTCACACGCCTCCAGGGGACGGCGCCATTCTCGGATCTGTTCGATGCCCCCTATGTCATCGTTCACCCGGGCTCCCGCAATCCGCAGCGCCGCCTGGCGCCGGCATTTTTTGCGCAGGCCGTGGCCTGGCTTGCAAGCAAGGCGCGCGTGGTGCTGACCGGTGGCCGCGAGGAACGGGATCGCAATGCACATATAGCGCAAAACACAACCCGCGCGATCAACGCCGCGGGCATGACTTCGCTCGTAGACCTCGGAGTGCTCATCGCCAGGGCGCGCTGTATCGTCACCAACGACTCCGGGCCTGCGCATCTCGCGGCCGCTCTGGGCACCCCAAGTCTCGTGGCAGTGAGCGCATCGGACCCAGCGCGCTGGGCCCCCAAGAATACCTTGCGCCATCGCGTGCTCGATGCCCGTGGCGGGCTTGCGAGCGCCCGATTCCTGCGCATGGTGCAAGACCTGTACGAGGATACGGGGAGGGCTGTGTGCTAGGCGGCGGTACGAGACGCTCACCCTTGCGCATCCTGACGTGGCATGTGCATGGCAGCTATCTCTATTACCTGAGTCAGCTGCCATACCTGTTCTATGTCCCGGTAAAACCAGGGCGGCCGGAGGGTTACGGCGGGCGTCGCGGTGGGCGCTCGTGGCCCGCCAATCTTTGCGAGGTGGATGCCGATAAAGTGTGCAACCTAGCACTGGATGCGGTCGTGTTTCAGTCGCCCAGGCCCTATGAACACGACCAGTACGAGCTGCTCACCGCGGCGCAGCGCGCACTTCCGCAGATCTATATCGAGCACGATCCGCCACGAGGCCATCCGACAGACACCCGCCACATCGTCGATGATCCGACGGTATTGTTGGTGCATGTGACCCACTTCAACGCTCTTATGTGGGACAACGGACGTACGCCCGTGCACGTCATCCGCCACGGGGTGGCGGTGACACCTCATGTGCGTTACACCGGCGAGATCGCGCGTGGTCTCGTGGTGGTCAATGACCTGCCAAAGCGCGGCCGCAGGCTCGGGTGCGATGTGTTCGAGTACGCCCGCCGCCGCGTACCGCTCGATCTCGTCGGCATGGGTTCAGAGGCCTTGGGCGGGCTCGGGGAGATTGCTGCAGATGAGCTTCCCGGACTCATGGCGCGCTATCGGTTCTTTTTCAACCCGATCCGCTATACGAGCCTGGGTCTTGCCGTGTGCGAGGCCATGGCCGCAGGAGTCCCCGTGGTGGGGCTTGCGACTACCGAGATGCCGTGTGTCATACGAAATGGGGTGTCCGGTTACATCTACACCGACATGGAACAGGCGGTACGCAGAATGCGGGAGCTTCTCGCGCGACCGGATCGGGCGAAGGCCCTCGGTGAGGGCGCGCGGCGCCGCGCGTCCCTCCTTTTTTCCCTGACACGATTCGCGCGCGACTGGGATTTGGCGTTGGCGGCGGCGGCCCAGCTACGGACGCCTTACAACGAGAAAATAGCGGCAGGAGGCCTGAATGAGCAAGCGGATTGCGCTTATAAGTGAGCATGCTTCGCCGCTCGCGATCCTCGGCGGTTGTGATTGCGGCGGTCAGAATGTGTATGTCGGTCAGCTCGCCCTTGGCTTGTCGCGGCTTGGTTATCGCGTGGATGTGTTTACGCGGCGCGACGACATGGGCTTACCCGAGATCGTAGACTGGACGCCGGGGGTGCGCATCATCCATGTCCCTGCAGGGCCAGCGCGTCCCGTGCGCAAGGAAGATCTGTTGCCTTACATGAGGGACTTTGGGCGGTACATGGAGTCATGGCTCAAACAGGGTCGGGGGCGATACGACCTGATTCATGCCAATTTCTTCATGTCGGGTATGGTGGCGCGCGAACTGCGAGAGCGTTGGGGTATCCCGTTTGTCATGACCTTCCATGCCTTGGGGGCGGTCCGCCGACTCCATCAGGGCATCAGCGATCAATTCCCAAGGGAGCGTAACCTGATCGAGTCGGAGATCGCGGCCGATGCCGATGCCATTCTTGCCGAATGTCCTCAGGATGCCAAGGATCTGGGGGTCTTTTACGGGGTCACCTGGGACAAATTGCGACTCGTGCCGTGCGGCTTCGATCCCGCGCAGTTCTGGGCCATGGATAAGGGCGCAGCCCGACGCGAAATCGGCGTGGCGCCAGATGAGCCCTTGTTCGTGCATGTGGGGCGCATGGTACCCCGCAAGGGGATAGATACCATCATCGAGGCCATGGCGCGGCTCCGAGACCAACACCGTCTGAAGGCAAGTCTCATCGTGGTAGGCGGGGAGACCGATCGTCCGGACGATCGCGTAACCCCCGAGATCGGGCGACTCAAGGCCTTGGCGGCGCGCCTGCATGTGTCCGACGAGGTGATATTCGTCGGACGACGTAGGCCCGATCAGCTACGCCCCTACTATAGCGCCGCCGATCTATTTGTCACGACCCCTTGGTATGAGCCTTTCGGAATCACGCCGCTCGAGGCCATGGCGTGCGGGACGCCAGTCCTGGGGTCGGCCGTAGGCGGCATCAAATATACGGTGCGCCACAAAGAGACCGGCTATCTCGTCCCGCCCCATAACCCAGCGGCCGTCGCCCTTTACATGGCCCATGCCCTGCGTGCCCCCGAGGAACGACAACGACTGGGCCAGCAGGCCCTGGCGCGGGCTACATCCTTATTTACTTGGCAGAAGGTCGCAGCGCTGGTCGATCGCGCATATAGGGAGGTCCTGAAGGCGCGCGACCGCGCGAACCTTGGAGGGATGCCGGCATTATGTGGCGACTCTCCCGAGGCGCCTCGTTCATCTCTGAATTAAAAGGAGGACACATCGATGGATGATTCATTGGCGCGCACGCAATGCGGGAAGGACAAGCCGGCGGCTCGCGACCCGACCCCGGGGCCGCTTGCCGGGCGTGTGGCGCTCGTGACTGGCGGGGCCCAGGGTCTGGGTGCGGCCTTGTGCCGCGACCTTTCGGAGGCGGGTGCCACTGTCATCGCCGGCGATGTCCGGGAGGGCAAAGCGCAAGAGCTCGCCCAGGGCTTGCGTGCACAAGGGTATTCCGCGGAGGGGCGGGCGCTCGATGTCGGCGACCCGGCCTCGGTGAGCACCGCGTTCACGGACATCATCGCGCATCACGGCCATTGCGACGTCCTCGTCAACAATGCCGGCACGGATCTTACGGTATCGGTGGAGGAGATGCCGATCGATGAATGGCAGCGCATCATCGGCGTGAATCTGACCGGGCCGTTCCTGGCTGCCAAGGCGGCCTTGCCTCACATGCGCCGACAGGGCGGGGGGCATATCGTAAATATCGTCTCGACTGCCGCCAAGCGCGCCTGGCCGAACGCCAGCGCCTATCACGCCAGCAAGTGGGGACTCCTAGGGTTGAGTCATGCGCTCCATGTCGAGGCCCGACCCTTAAACATCAAGGTCACGGCCGTCATTTCCGGGGGACTACGCACCCCGTTTTTGCTCGACCGATTCCCAGACATCGATCAAGCGACCTTGCAGGATCCCGCGAACGTGGCGCGCACCGTGCGTTTTGTGTTGTCGCAGCCGGCGGAGACGGTCATCCCCGAAATCATGGTGTTGCCGATGCGAGAGACCTCATGGCCCTGATACGCGATGCCGCCGTCTTTCTCGACAAGGACGGCACCCTCATAGACGATGTCCCGTACAACGTGGACCCAAACCGCATGCGGCTTGCGCCAGGAAGCCGTTCCGGACTGCGGCGTCTCCATGAACGCGGCTTTCGGCTGGTGGTGGTGAGCAATCAGAGCGGCGTGGCGCGTGGCTACTTCACGGAAGATGCCTTGCGCGACGTCGAGGAGCGGCTGCGCGATCTACTGCGCGCCTTCGGCGTACCGCTGGCAGGTTTCTATTATTGCCCTCACGACCCGCTGGGGCGCGTCAAGCGTTACGCCACGGACTGCACCTGCCGCAAGCCGCGCCCCGGCCTCCTGCAAAGGGCGGCGCGTGATGGACACTTCGATCTGACCCATTCGTGGTGCGTAGGCGATATCCTGGACGATATCGAGGCAGGCTGCGCCGCCCACTGCCGCACGGTTCTTATCGACAACGGCAACGAAACCAAGTGGCAACTCTCCGATCGGCGCGTACCAGACTACATCGCGCGCAATCTCGACGAGGCCGCCGATTTCATCATAGACGCCACGGGACCCGGGCGTCCGGTACGTCCACACTCCACGGCGCGCCCATGATCGCACAAGACTGGAGTGGTGCGCGACGGATCTTGGCGGTGCGGCTAGACGGTATGGGCGATCTGCTCATGACAGGGCCAGCCCTGCGCGCCTTGAAAGAGGTCGTCCCGGGACGCACGGTGACTGCGCTCGTCTCGCCGGCGGCGGCGGCATGTGCTGCGCTTTTGCCGGGGATCGATGACTTCATTGTCCACAAAGCGCCCTGGATGAAAGGTAGCGGAAGCGATCCTGAATATGATCAGGCCCTCATCGCCCATTTGCGCGCACGAGACTTCGATGGTGCCGTCATATTCACGGTGTTTAGCCAGAGCCCGCTGCCGGCGGCCCTATTATGCTATCTGGCGGCCATTCCACGCCGCGCCGCGCATTGTCGAGAGAATCCTTATGCGCTACTCACGACATGGGTTCGTGAAAGAGAGCCGCAGGAGGGCATACGGCACGAGGTGGAGCGCCAGCTCGCGCTTGTCGGGCAGCTCGGGGCCACGCTGACCGACGATCGCTTGAAGATCCGACTATCGCGGCGATTCTGCGAGCAGGGAGCCATGTATCGGCGCGGTTCGCGGCCGCTGATCATCATGCACCCCGGGGCATCGGCACCGTCGCGGCGCTATCCGGAAGCCTCTTATGTCGCGGTCTTGCGGGAACTCGAGCACGAGACCGAGGCCGTCTGCATCCTGACTGGAACGGAAGATGAGCGCGCGCTCCTGGAACGTATCCGGTCGGCCGCGGCCAGCGAGGCGCCCGTGGTCTGCGGTGTCTCGCTGCGCGAGTTCGCGGGCATTCTCGATGCGGCAGACGTCGTTGTGACCAATAATACCGGGCCCGCGCATCTGGCCGCTGCCGTGGCAACGCCGGTGGTGGTGCTCTATGCCCTTACGAACCCGCAGCATGCGCCCTGGCGGGCCGAGGCGCGGGTCTTGTCTGCGGACGTCCCGTGCCGCGACTGCTTCAAGAGCGTCTGCCCAAACGGGCATCATCGCTGTCTGAAAGACGTGAGCCCACGGCAAGTCGTAAACGCCGTCATCGAGCTCCTGCAAGGGGGCGCGAATGCGCGGCGCCGTGCCTTATGTTGACGCTCGGGGTGACGGGAGCCTTCCATGAACCGGCCGCCGTTTTGGTTGAAGACGGGCACATCGTCGCGGCCCTCGAAGGGGACGAGGCGCGCCAGAAGGATAAGGGGGCCGCGGCCGTGCACGAACCTGGTCCGGCGTGGCCTACAGAGAGCATCTCGTGGTGCCTGGCGCGGCGCGGTATCGCGTTGGCCGACGTCGATCATATCGCCTATGGCTGGGACCCGCTGCTCGTCGCGCCTGCGGCCACCCTGCCCGAACAGACAAAAGCGCGCGCGCCCGGCAAGGAGTCGTGGTGGGCAACATTGCCGCTGGGTGCTATCGACTGGGTTCGGCATTGCGTCGATGTGCGCTCGGCCGAGGCAAGCCTTTCCGGCGGCGACAGCTCGTCACGCCCTGTGTGGCATGCTGTTGCGCACCAGCAGGCGCACGCTGCGGCTACCTATCTGACCTCACCTTTCGATAACGCCGCGATCTTGTGCGTCAACGCGCGCGGGGAGCAGGCAAGCACCACATATGGCCTGGGACAGGGATTTGCCATCGAGACCATAGGAAAGGTCGATGCCGCTCACTCCCTAGGGCTATTGTTTGAGCAGGTAACGCGGCATCTTGGTTTCACGCCTGGTTCCGGGGAGGATAAGGTCAGCGCCCTGGCGGCGGGCGGCAAGCCGCGATTCCGCGCGGCCTTCAGGGATATCGTGATCCGTGCCCCGAATACGGCCCAGTATACAGTGGCTAGCGAAGAGCTCGGTGAACGTCTTGGTCCGCCGCGTATCCCGGGCATGCCGATCGAGGCGCGCCATGAGGATATCGCCTGCTCGTTGCAGGAATGCCTGAATGAGACCGTGGTCGGCCTCGCCGATTGGCTGAAACACCAGACCGGTGCACGCCATCTCACCGCCGGCGGCGGCGTTTTCCGCAACGCCTTGCTTAATAGTGCCCTGCGGGACGCGGGACTTTTCGAGAGGTTGTGGATTTCCCCGATTGCCGGGGCCGCCGGCACCGCGGTGGGGGCGGCATTATGGGTTGATCACACCCTGCGCCGTTCGGCGACGCATGCCGCCGTAGAGCATACTTGCTGGGGGCCCCAGTTTACCGCCGAGGAAATCGAGGCCGTGCTCGCGCGCGCCCATCTCGCCTATGGCCGGCCGCCGGCCATCACCGTGGCCGTCGCCGCGCGGCTTGCGAGCGGCAAGACCGTGGGATGGTTTCAAGGGGCCATGGAGTTCGGGCGGGAAGCCCTGGGTAGCCGCCTGGTTCTGGCCGCACCGACGCTACCGGCGATGGCCGGGGCGCTCGCTGATGTCACGGGACGCGATGGCTTCGAGCCAGTGGCATGCGCGGTCGCTGCAACCGCTGTGGGTGACTGGTTCGAGGACGTGCGCGCGGCCCCCTTCCGATCCTTTGTCGCCCGCGTACGCGCCGACAAGCGTCCGCGCATCCCGGCCGCGACCCATGTCGATGGAACTGCACGTGTCCAGACCGTGGGGCGCGCCGTGCAACCGCTTTTTCATGATGTGATCGAGGCCTTTGGCGCCCTGACCGGCGTGCCGATTCTGTTGAGTGCCGACTTTGCCACGCGCGGGCGCATGCGCGCGTGCTCGCCGGCGGACGCCATCGAGGCCTACGCAAGCAGCCCCCTTGATGCCCTGGCCCTGGGTCCGTTCCTGCTTCAGAAGGACCGCTGAAAGACTAAGGGCCGCGATTTACACCGAGCCGGTGCGCCCCATAAACAGCATGGCAAGACGTCGCCGCGGTGCCACGGTGCCGGTGCGCAACTCGCGCAGCAGGGGAATGAAGGCCAGCGCGGTATTGAGGCGCGCCAATCCCGAGATCAAAAACACCCATAAGAGACTATTGCCGAGCGTAAGCCCGAACACCTGAGTGGTGGCTGGGACATGGGCCGCGAAAAAGCCCCCAAGGCCGGCCCCGAGGGCGAGGGCAAACGCCGTCAAGATATTATGAACCGCGTTGTAGAGGGAGCGTTTCTCGCGTGGCACGCTGTCGTAGACAAAGTTGCCGGCGCTCAGATTAAAGCCGGCCCACGCCAGACCATTGAGAAGCTGGATCAGGAGAATGGCCCCAAAATGGGTGGTCGCAAGCCACAGCATGGGGGCTACGGGGATCAGGGAGCCTGTAACAGCGAGCACGAAGCGATTACCGAACCGGTCGCCCAGGCGTCCCCATAGGGTAAGGGTCGCCACCTGCGACAGCACTACGACCGCCTGGGTAGCCATGAACTGCATATAAGAGAAATGCAGATCGCGCAGCATGTACACCGCGTAGAACGGTCCGGCGATCCCTGCGGAAAAAGTCATGACCGCCGTAAAGATCGCGAATCGCGAAAACTGTGTGCCGCGCATCTCCCGCCAGAGGATCGCCGGGTGCAGGCTCAGGCGGCCCTTGGGCAAGGCGTGCTCGCGTATCGCGCGGATCTTGGGGATCGAGAACAGGCGTGCAAGCATGGCAAACGTGAAGATGGCGACAAAACCGATCTCGGTGTGTCCGTGGCTTTTGGCAAGTCGCAACACCAGGGCAGCACTTACGAGCGCCACGAAATTGGCGAAATTCATGAGGCGCGAGCGTTCGCCGAAGTAGCGCCCACGCACGTCCTCGGGAACAAGGTCGCCCATAAGGCTGTGCCAGAGGGGGTTGGCGAAATGATTCGCGCCGTAGTAGAGGGTAAGCGTGACCAAAAGGAGGGCCACGGCATGGCCGGGCCACAGAAGCGGCAGGACGATGACCGGAAGCCACAGAAACCCCTGGGCCGCGAGTCCCATGATGGTAAGGCCCAGGCGCTCGCCACGACGTTCAGCCCACCAGGCGGCGAGCAGTTGCGCAAACGACCCCACCAGGGCGGGCAGGGTGGCGATCAGCCCCACCTGGGCGGCCGTGGCATTCAGATAGAGCGCGTAGGCCGACAAATACGCTTCCCCGGCGCCACGCATGGTCGAGGATAGGACGCCTTCGGCGGTCACGCCGGAAAGCGATGACGGATGGGTTTCGTTGGTCACAAAAGAGTCGGGCAGGGTGGACACAGACGCCATTTAAGGCCTCTTGCCATCGTTATACAACAAAAGGTGACGTCCCTCTGGATGAACGGCGGGCGATGGCGGACCGGGCGTCACCGATTTGACCAACGGTCGACTGTTTAGTACGCTTAATCGGACTAAACAGTACACTATAACGAAACGGGGGAGGAGCGTATGAGCGCCAGCGCGTCACGATGGCCCTATCTGTTGCTGGTCATTCCGTTTTTGGGGACTTTATATGACCCCTTATATAACCGTGTCCAGCCGACTGTCTTGGGCTTCCCATTTTTTTATTGGTATCAGCTCGCCTGGGTCCCGGTGAGCGTGCTTCTGACGGGGATCGTCTACCGCCTGCGCCGAGGCGCGGATAGCACCGATGAGGCCGGCTCATGACCGCCGCCCTGGGGGTCTTCCTCGCGCTCTTTGTTTTGGTCACCGGGCTTGGCTTCTGGGCTAGCCGCTGGCGGCCGGGCGACCTCAACCTTCTGAGTGAATGGGGTCTCGGTGGGCGGCGGTTCGGGAGCTTCGTGACATGGTTTCTGTTGGGTGGAGATCTTTATACCGCCTATACCTTCATCGCCGTCCCGGCGCTCGTGTTTGGCCAGGGGGCCCTGGGGTTCTTTGCGCTCCCGTATACGATCATCATGTACCCCGTGATGTTCGTGATCATGCCGCGACTCTGGACGATCGCGCGCGAGCGGGGTTATGTGACAGCCGCTGACTTCGTCGAGCACAAGTTTGATTGCCGGATGCTGGGGTTGCTGGTAGCCATAACCGGAATCCTCGCCACGATGCCATATATCGCCCTTCAGCTCGTGGGTCTGCAGGTGGTACTGGCGGCCCTGCATGTCGGCGGCAGCGGGACATGGGCCGACGCCCCGCTTGTGATCGCCTTCGTCATCCTGGCGGCCTACACCTACACGGGAGGCCTGCGCGCCCCGGCGCTTATCGCCATCGTGAAGGATATCCTGATATACACGACCGTGCTGACCGCGATCATCGTAATCCCAGCTCATCTCGGCGGGTGGGCGGGCATTTTTGGGCATATCCCGGCCGCCAAGCTGACCTTCCCGGCGCCCCCGCCGCATAGCACGGGAATCTATTCCGGCTATGCGACACTCGCACTCGGCTCGGCGCTCGCGCTCATGATGTATCCCCATACCATCACCGGGGTGCTGGGCGCAAAGAGCGCAGGTGTAGTGCAGAGAAACGCCGTATTCCTGCCCGCCTATTCATTCATTCTGGGATTGCTCGCCTTGTTCGGTTACATGGCCTACGTTGCGCATGTGAACACGCTGCCGCAATTCCAGGCGGGCTTCAAGGCCTACGGGCCGAGCTATGCCGTACCCGCGCTATTGATGCGTTTTCTGCCTTCGTGGTTCGTGGGGTTCGCGTTCGCCGCCATCGCCATAGGCGCGCTGGTTCCGGCCGCCATCATGTCGGTGGCGGCCGCGAACCTATTTACGCGCAATATCTACAAGGCCTTCCTGGATCCCGGCGTAAGCACGACGGGGGAGGCCAGGACAGCAAAGCTTGCATCGCTGTTTGTGAAACTCGGGGCGCTGGCGTTCGTACTAGGAATCCCCGAAAAGTACGCAATCATGCTCCAGCTCCTCGGCGGCGTCTGGATCATCCAGACCTTTCCGGCGATCGTGATCGGGCTCTATACGCGCTGGCCGCATCGTTATGCGCTGGTGCTCGGCTGGCTTGTCGGCATGATCGCCGGGACCGGTATGGTGGCGAGCCTGTCGTTCAAGGGTGTGATCTATCCGCTGGTCATCGCCGGGCACACCTTCCCGGCCTACGCGGCGCTTTATGCCCTGGCGGTCAATCTGGCGGTCACGGTGGTCGGCACCTGGGTCTTCAATGTCCTGCATATCGGCGCCGGCCAGGATGGCACACTGGATGCCCAGCCGCGCGGCGCCTGAGCGGTGCCGAGATAGGGCACAAGGTCTCCCGATGGCGCCGAGACCGTGAAGGCCGCGTTGTTTCCGGTCGATGCCTTCACGATCATGCGACAAGGTGTGCACATCGCGATGGACGTCCCCGTCAAGCGCGCGAGGCCTTGCGCCCTGTCCCCAGGGCTCATGGCGGACCTCTCGTGACCGTGCGCAGGGCGGGGAGGGGCCTTGCAACGATTCAATAATCGATCTATAGTACGAGCATGCATAAAGATGCGGCCGTCGCCCTGCTTGAATCGCTTGCCTCCGGCGTACGCCTGGATATTTACCGCCTGCTCGTACGCAAGGGCCCGGAAGGGCTGGTGGCGAGCGAGATTGCAGCGGCTCTGGATCTGCCGCCGACGAACCTCTCGTTCCACTTCAAGGCGCTCGTGCAGGTGGGCCTGCTCACGGTCAAACAGGAGGGGCGTTTTCAGCGTTACCGGCCGAATCTCTCCCTCATGCGTGACTTGGTCGCCTATCTGACTGCCGAATGTTGTGCCGGCCACCCTGAGTACTGCGTGGATCTTTTGCCTGGGGCCACCGACACCCAAGCCTTTCCCCACCCTTCGGAGAGTGGTACATCCACCATGAACGTGCTCTTTCTCTGTACTGGGAACTCCTGTCGTTCGATTCTCGCCGAGGCCCTGTTCAATCATCTGGCGCCGGCGGGCTGGAAGGCCATGAGCGCCGGCAGTCAGCCGACGGGAAAGGTGCATCCCCGGTCCCTGGCGCTCCTGGTCCGGGAAGGAATCCCCACAGACGGGCTGTACAGCAAATCGTGGGAGGCCTTGCCGCGTGTCCCGGATGTGGTCATAACAGTCTGCTCGAGTGCCGCCGGGGAGACCTGTCCGGCATACCTGGGGCCGGTCCTACGCAGTCATTGGGGCGTGGAAGACCCGGCAAAGGCAACCGGCAGCGATCAGGACATCGATGCCGCCTTCGTGTCGGCCTACCGGATCTTGCGCACGCGCGTGGAGGCCTTTTGCGCCCTTGCGCGTACCGATCCTCTGTCTGATCGAGATCGCCTGAAGGCTACGCTCGACCGCATCGGTGACCTTCTTCCCTGAATGCCCTATGAATTCTGGACTTGTGAGGATAATTCATGACAACCATCCGTGTATTCGACCCCGCCCTTTGCTGCAGTACCGGCGTGTGCGGTGTCGACGTTGATCAGGCTTTGCTGCGATTTGCGGCAGATGTGGAGTGGGCAAGGCAGCACGGCGCTCACATCGAGCGCATGAATCTCGCCCAGGAGCCGCTGGTCTTTGCCCAAGACGCAACGGTCAGCGCCTTTCTTGAGCGCTCCGGCCAGGAGGCCTTGCCCTTGATACTGATCGATGAACAAGTGGTCATGGCGGGGCGCTATCCAAGCCGCGCCGAACTCGCGCGCTGGGCGCACATTAGCGAACCCGAGTCCACGAGCACCGGGGGCGGCTGCTGTTCCGGTGGGCGGTGTTGCTGAACCCCGGGGAAATGAAGTTTCTTCATCAACCGTCGCGTTTCTTGTTTTTTACGGGCAAAGGCGGGGTCGGCAAGACCTCGATCGCCTGCGCCACGGCCATGCACTTGGCCGAAACCGGAAAGACCGTTCTTCTGGTCAGCACTGATCCGGCGTCCAATATCGGGCAGGTATTCGGTGTCGATATCGGGAATCACATCGTGCCGATCACCGCCGTTGCGCGGCTCTCCGCCCTTGAGATCGACCCGGAGGCGGCAGCCGGGGCCTATCGCGAACGTTTAATCGCCCCGGTTCGCGGCTTGCTTCCAGACGGCGTGGTGAAAGGGATAGAAGAATCCTTATCGGGGGCCTGCACCACCGAGATCGCCGCGTTCGATGAATTCACCACCCTGTTGACCGATACGGCCCTCACCTCTCGTTTTCAGCATATCATTTTCGATACTGCACCCACGGGCCACACCATTCGCCTGCTGCAATTGCCCGGGGCCTGGAGCGGTTTTCTTGAAGCCGGCCGAGGGGATGCGTCGTGCCTTGGTCCACTCGCTGGACTTACAAAGCAGCGCGCGCAGTACCGGGCGGCGGTGGAGGCCTTGGCTGATCCCCAGCGGACACGTCTGGTGTTGGTGGCGCGCGCGCAGCGGGGCGCCTTGCGGGAAGTCGCGCGTACGCGCCGGGAACTGGCGGCATTGGGTCTATCGCGGCAGTACCTGGTCATAAACGGCGTGTTGCCCGCATCCGAAGCCCAAGAGGATGCGTTGGCCTTTGCCATCCATCGCCGCGACCAGGAGGCGCTGGCGATGATCCCCGAGACCCTTAAAGACCTGCCGCGCGACGAGATAGGTCTCATGCCCTTCAATCTGGTCGGGCTGGAGGCGCTGCGGGGGCTGCTGACGACGCCATCGCCACGACCGGCGCGCCGCATCGAGCATCCCCTTGAACGGGATCTGCCGTCACTCGCCACCCTGGTGGATGATATCGCCGCCGGCGGGCGCGGTTTGA
The DNA here is from genome assembly GCA_021797365.1 of Pseudomonadota bacterium. Next base: position 15,452 of record JAJZZU010000013.1, read on the forward strand.
TTCTGTTGATGGGGAAGGGTGGCGTGGGCAAGACCACGCTAGCGGCAGCCATTGCCGTGGCGCTGGCCGCCCGTGGTCTGCCGGTACACCTCACGACATCCGACCCGGCCGCCCATCTGGTTCATACCCTGGACGGTGCATCCGACGAGCTCACCGTGAGTTGCATCGATCCGCACATCGAGACCGATCGCTACCGTCGGCACGTACTGGAAACGAAGGGCGCCGAGCTCGATGCGGAAGGCCGCGTCCTGCTGGAAGAGGATTTGCGCTCCCCCTGCACGGAGGAGATCGCCGTGTTCCAGGCGTTCTCGCGCGTCATCCGCGAGGCCCACAAATCCTTTCTCGTAATGGATACCGCACCGACCGGCCACACCTTATTGCTCCTGGATGCGGCAGGCGCCTATCATCGCGAGGTCGCGCGGCAACAGGGTTCAGCGGACCGGCACGCGACGACGCCCATGATGCAATTGCAAGACCCCCAACAAACCAAGGTCCTGCTGGTCACTCTTGCAGAAACGACACCGGTACTCGAGACCGCGCGATTGCAGCGCGATCTGCAGCGCGCCGGCATCAAGCCGTGGGCATGGGTGATCAACATGAGTGTGGCCGCCAAGTCCCCGCGTTCGCCGCTCCTGCAGGAGCGGGCGCGCCACGAATGGCGCGAAATCGAGGCCGCCACCGGTCACAGCGCGCGGGTCGCTATCGTCCCGTTCCTGGAAGACGAGCCCATCGGTAGGGACCCTCTGCTGGCGCTCTGCCAGGCCTCGAGCGCGACTACGCACCCGTGAAGGTCCTCAGGCCCATCCTACCGTCCGCGCCGCGGTGTGCTCGATCACCCCGCGCAGCATGACAATTGCTTTATGTCCTTAGTGAAGGTCTGCGCGCAGAGTTTCAGGCCTTCGACCATAGTCAGGTAGGGGAAGAGTTGATCCGCCAGCTCGCCTGCCGTCATGCGCCGACTTATGGCGATGGCGGCGGTCTGTATGGCCTCGCCGGCCTCGGCCGCCAGCATCTGGGCCCCCACGATCCGCCCCGATGGATGTTCCACCACCAGCCGGATGAAGCCCTGCGTATTGAAGTTGGCAAGCGCGCGTGGCACGTTGTCGAGCGCCAGCGTGCGCGTGTCCACGGCGAGACCTTGCATGCGCGCCACATCTTCCGTAAGGCCCACGGTCGCGACCTGCGGGTCTGTGAAGACCACGGTGGGCATGACGCGGAGATCGAGGGCGGCGTCGCCGCCCATCATATTGATGGCGGCACGCGTGCCCGCGGCCGCGGCGACATAAACGAGCTGGGGCAAGGCGCAGCAATCCCCGGCGGCGTAGATGTGGCGCACATTGGTGCGCAGGTGATCATCCACCACGATGGCGCCGTGATCGTCCACGCGGACGCCGGCGCGCGCTACGCCCACACGACCGGTATTCGGTCTACGACCGGTCGCCACCAGCAACCGGTCGCCATTGATGGTCCCACGGGACGTGGTCAGCGTGAAGACCCCGTCCTGATGATGGACGCGGCGCACGACGATGTCGGTCATCACGCATATCCCTTCTGCCTCGAAGGCCGCCTGCAAGCCCGCCCCCAAATCCGCATCCTCGCGTGACAAGAGACGGCTGCGAGCCAGGAGCGTGACCTCAGAACCCAGTCGCCGGAAGGCCTGCGCCAATTCCACGGCAACCGCAGACGCCCCCAGCACCAGCAGCCTCCGGGGCGTTTCCGTGGCCACCAGGGCCTCGGTCGAGGTCCAGTACGGGGTGTCCGTCAATCCGGGCACATCGGGAATGGTGGGTGAGGCACCGGTGGCGATTAGAAAACGATCCGCGGTAAGGGACTCCTCGGCGCCTGCGCTATCGAGCAGGCCGAGCGTGTGGGCATCGAGGAATCGCGCATACGCATGCCTTAGGGTGATCCGGGGATGACTGTCCACGATATCCCCATACTTAGCCTGCCGCAGGGCCTCGACGCGCGCCTGCTGCTGCCGAACCAGCTCTGCGCGATCCACTACGGGTGTGTGCGCCCGCAGGCCCTGGAAGCGCGGGGCCGCCTGTTCATGGGCCACATGGGCCGCCCGGATCAGAATCTTTGAGGGCACGCACCCGACATTGACGCAGGTACCACCGATGACTGAATGGCCTTCGATCAGAGTCACGCGCGCCCCGTCCTCAGCGGCGCGTATGGCGCAGGCGAACGCCGCCGAGCCGCCGCCTATGATGGCGATATGCAGGTCCCTGCCGCGACCCCCCATACGGACCGGTGTCCGGGCGGTGTCAGGCAGGGATGCGCCATATCCGGCCGTGCGTATCGTCTGAACGATCTCGGGGAGTGTGGCGCGTCCCAGGTCTTCGATGACGGCCGTTGCTCGCGGATAGGAGACCCGGGCCTTTACATCGGGTAAGGCCGCCAATGCCTTCTCGATGCGTGCCGCGCAATCATCGCAGGTCATACCCGTCACCGGGATTTGCACATTCGGATTGGCCATAACGATAGCCCCATTCACCGGATTTCGATGAGTCTAGGGGCCGTACCTTGGTACAGGGTCAATAGAGGTGCCGCACCAGCCGCCATTCTTCCAGTGGTACTGATTGGGTGTTGATCAGGTTAATTAATAACACGCTGTAACAATATTTTACTGCACTTTCTTCATGTTATTCCGAGGGCGAGGACAGGGGTGCCGACGGCGCGTCCCGGAATAGCCGGCGGTAGAGGACGAGATAGACCGCCTGGAAGCCGCCGGCAATGAAGAACGGGAGTGCCAGAAAACCGGCATGATAGAGGAGGCCGGCAAATACCGGCCCGATAGCACGCGGCACCTGGATCGAGACGTTGTTAAGGCTTGCCGCGAGCCCGCGACGATGGCCCCGGACGAGACCGAGATTGAGCGCCTGGCGGGCACCGGCCGTACCGCGATTGAGGGCCGATCGGATGATGTAGAGGAGCGCCGCGATCGGGAACGACGGCGAGAGCGGGAGCATCAGGAGTACCGCAAGTCCCAGATAGCGCATGGCCAGAACGGATCTCACGACCCCGTAACGACGCGTCAGGCGACCTACCAGCAGCGACGAGATGGCGGTGACGATCAGCGCCGCGCTCATGATCGGTCCTATGCTCAACGGGCCGTGGTGGAAGCGGATTGCGAACCAGTAGGCCATCAGCGGCCCCATGAAGCCGATGCCTATCCCGTTGAGCGCGTTGATCCCAAAGAGCTTGAGCAGTTTGCGGTTCTCGGCGCGCGTCATGGCATCGGCCGCGGCTCGCGTAT